>JAFGFC010000110.1 GCA_016931325.1 Spirochaetota bacterium
ACTTTGAAAATATTGATTATCAATCCGCCACGGGTGAATGGCTATCCGGTTGTTCGCGAAGAACGCTATGAGCATAAAGATGTCGGGTCGGTCTATCCGCCTTTGAGCCTTCTCTATATCGCTTCATCACTGGAAGAGCAGGGGTTCAAACCCATCTTGATCGATGCCAATGGCTTTGATATATCGTGGAATGAATTAACAGCCAAGATCGATACCTTAAGATCTGATATTGTGATCACAAGATGCGGTTTTGACACACAAAAAGAGGATTTGAAGGTACTCGAGTATGTGAAAACAAAATTTAAAAGCATTACCGTTTTACGTAACAAGATCATTTCCGATGTGGACAACCTGAAAAAAGAACTGCTGAGGAAGAATAAATATATTGATATTTTTATTGATGATGAGCCTGACATGGTGATCCCCGATCTTATTAAAATCCTCCAGAAGAAGGGTTTGAAGGGGATAAAGAAAGCCAAAGGGATCAGTTTTTTATTAAAAAACAAGATGATATCCACAGGACCGGTCAAACCGAAGGATATCGATACGATCCCTTTCCCGGCCTATCATCTTCTGCCTTCTTTAAAGGTCTATCATACAGGCATATTAAATGGGCCCTTTGCCACGGTTATCACGTCACGGGGCTGTCCGTTTCATTGCACTTTTTGCGCTTATGCCAGAATGGGATGCCGCTTTAGAAAGCCGGAAAGTGTGATTAAAGAATTAAAAATATTGAAAAAGATCCATCATATTAAAAGTGTGCTTTTTTTTGATGACCTGGTCGGATTGAAAAAGGGTTATTTTGAACGAATATGTGAACTTTTGATCCAAGAGAGACTTGACTTAAAATGGGTAGCCTGCACCAGAGCGAATCTTTTAAATGAGAGGATGGTCGATCTTATGAAACAGGCGGGTTGTGTGGAGGTCCCCATAGGCATAGAATCCGGTTCCGTGTCCGTCCTGGAAAAGACAAAAAAAGGGGTCACTCTGGATGATATAAGAAAGGCCGCTATCCTGCTTAAAACCCACGGGATCCTTTTCTATGGTCTTGTGATTATCGGGCTTCCCGGGGAAACGAGAAAAACCGTCAAGGAGACGATACAATTTATAAAAGAGATCGATCCTTTTTATACCCAGTTTTGTTTTGCCACTCCTTTTCCCAATACGGATATATACCGCTATTATAAAAACAACGAACTGCTCTTAACGGAAGATTACAGTCAATATACACCTATCTCTTCTGTTCCTGTTATCCGAACAAAAGAGTTGTCCGGTAATGATCTGGTAGAATTAAAAAATTATGCCTATAGAAAATTAGTCTTAAGGCCAGGCTATCTTTTAAAAAAGATACGTCTTTTTGACTGGAAATGGAATATACAGGGATTTATCAGGATCCTGGGTGTGATAGGCCGTATTATTAAAAAAAAGATGATCAGGTAAATCATGACAAAGTCAGATATATTAATCTTTTCGTCCCTGCCGAAAAACTCGGGCTGTTTTTTACGAGCCCGTTATTTGACCCATTCCCTGAAAAAAAACGGACTGAAAGCAAAAATGATAATACCGTCAGAAAGCGTTGGTTTTTTACTGGATTTTATTCTCTCTTTTTTCAAGAACCTGGCGGCTGTTTTTACCCATGATTTTAAAGTGGGTATGGCTATCAAACCCTATCCCAATACCCTGATCCCGCTTTTAATTAAAAAGATGCTTTTTCATACCAGGATCATAGTGGATATTGATGATATTGATTTTGGTTATAGAAAAGGAATGATCAACCATATTTCACGCCTTATCCAGAAGCCTTTCCCCAGATTTTTTGATACCGTCACTTTTCATAATCCGGCCCTGAAGAAATTCATAACCAGAGAGTACAGGGTAAAAAAGAACAAACTTTATTCTCTTCTTCAAGGCGTGGATTTTGATGTGTACAGGATAAAAAGATCAATACGAACTTTCAAAATAAGATTAAAAAGGCGGCTGTCTCTTTCCAGGGCAAAGATCATGATATACACAGCGCATCTCAATATCGCCTCTGATCTCGATATTATCCTCCAAAACATAGCTCCTCTTTTAGAGAAAAGGGACTACTTTTTAATTGTGGCCGGCGGCGGACCCCTTTTGTCATTTTTTAAAGACCTCTCCTTCAGGTTGAACATCAAAAAAATATTTTTTACCGGTTATCAGGCCCCCGAAGAGATAGTGAAATATGTCCTGGCCTCAGATCTGGCCATTGTCTATTACAAGAAAAAAGAAGTGAATTTCTATCGCTCATCCATGAAATTAAGGGAATACCTGGCCCTGTGCAAACGTGTTGTGAGCAATGATATAGGGGAATTGAAGAATTTCAGGAGATTTGTGTATCAGAGCGCATCAGATATAGGTTCTTTTATAAAAAGAATCGATCATGTATTGGGGAAAAATATTTCCGACGGCCGTGAAAAAAATGGGTATTGGTTTGTTAAAAAAAATTACGACTGGCTGACGATAGGGAAGGGGTTTAAACAGGCGTTGAGCCAATTCCTTTAGAATAAGAAACAGGCCAACGGCTCATGGTCCTGAATAATAGTCATTGATCGTGGTGTCGTTAGTCGAACTGATCATGACAGTGCGATTATTGACATTCACCTTGTTATAATCTCCATCCACATAATATTTATAATTATAACTCCCCTGATCAACATCCATTGTAAGACTGTACTTGTAATTGGTCACAGGGTCCTGAGCGAGTTGATAGGGGTAATCCAAAATCCAGTTGTTGAAGTCTCCCCGGATATGGATGGATGTGTTCACATACCCTTCCAGATCATAATAATTGAACGTAATGGTCAAAGGGCCGGCGTAGTAATCATGTATTTCTGTTATCCCCCCGGATAATGTCAGAGCCCGGTTGTTCTTATTCAGTTTGTCCCAATCATTATCCGCATAGTATTTGTATGAATAGCTGACCCCGCTTTTGACATTTGCCGTAGTGGTAAATTTTCTGTTTCCACCATAAGGGCCGTCCATTCTGTTGGCATCGCTCCAGCCGTTAAAATCACCTTTCAGGTAAATCGAACCCTGAACCTTGTTTTCCAGATCATAATAATTGAATACCACAGGGTTACCTCCCGTATAATAGTCATTCTGTACGGTGGAGCCGCCATAGGTCACGGTCAGGGTTCGGTTGTCCTGATTGACCTTATCATAATCATCATCAACAAAATATTTATACCCATAGGTCCCTTCCCTGATCTGTCTGGTTATGGTGAAAAGGCGCTCAGAACCGAAAGGACCCGTCATGCGGTCAAGCATACTCCAGCCGTTAAACTCACCTCTTAGATAGATACTGGAGCTGACCTTGTTCTCTATATCAAAATAATGAAAGGTGATGATCTGCGGGGGATAAAGGAAAAGGGTCATTGTTTTCGGTGCAGAGGATGTGATAAAGAATCCGGAGGATTTAATATAACCGTTATCAGGATTATTGTCATCATCAACAGCCCAGGTATACTGGTGGGCCAGGTCGATCGAAAGAGCCATGATCCGTCCCCATATCCCATCTGAAGCCTGTCCGTCATTATGGGCTCCGTCGTCATAAAGCGCCAGGCGTTTTCCTTTGTTCCAGCCGGCATCATGATCACCGAACGGATCAAAACTCCCGGTCATAAAGAGCAGGGGATAAAAATCTTTACCCGCTGAAGCATCCACCCTGAAGCTAACCTGAGCCTGGCTGTAGTTGATGCCTTCCACCTTGAAAGAAAAAGTGTAATCCTGCATCATAAAGTTCTCGCTTTTATCCTTTACGCTGTCTTTTACAGTGACCCAGAAACGCTGGCCTGAAGGAAGTTCTCCTGCAGGAATGATCGTTATGGTATTACCGCTTATCTCATATTGATAACCCAGCGGCGGTTGTATGATAAAGGCGCCGTTGACAGAGGAGGAATCTAATACTTCTGAAAAAGTGATCCTGATACGGGCATTTTTGCTCACATTGAACTCTTCGTTACCGGGAGAGGTGATGATCACCTGAGGAGGGCTCTTGTCAATGATGCTTTCTGTCGGGAACTCCTTGGCGCACTGTGCAAGGATCAAAATTATAATGAAACATATTAACATTTTTCTCATTTAAAAATACCTCTATTAATTCTTTTAATTTGTAATCTGCAATCTGTAATCATTTAATCACGCACACCATTCCGCTAATGGTCTTTCCCAGAGCCGTGATCTGATAGATATAGATCCCGCTTTGAACCATATGTCCTTCTGTGTTACGGCCGTCCCAGGATCTTGTCTTGAGCTCTCTGATGGTCTTCCCCTGAGGCGTCATGATAATTATACGAAAATCAGAAATATTCTCTTTTAATCCAAAAATCACAATATCCCCCTGCTCGGGACAAAAAGAAGGATTGGCCACAAAATCAAGAAGCTGTGAAGATCGCTGAACGGTTGTATCAAGGGTTTCAAAGATACCGAAATAGCCGATAAAATCACAATCAAACTGGATCGTATTATGGTTAGTATTGATGAGGCTTCCTGTTTTTCTCCACCTGATCTCATCCCAGTAGAAGACGTTCAATTTATTTTCATCCGTGATCCCATCCTCCTCAAAGTATCGCAGGGACACACTTACGCTTTTTCGAAATGAAAAAGGACAGGAGCCATCGTCCCATTTGAAAAAATAATACAAGGCTGTCGGGATCTGCCCGTCAACAAGAAGATCATGATTCAGTACACTCATATGGTTCAGGTCAAGAAAAGCAGCTATGGAATCATAAGGATAATATTCGATCCCGAAATAAGTAGCCTCAAAGACAGCCAGGGAGGGGATTGTGAGGGACGTTACTTTTTCATCATCACCTATATCATCAGGCAAGATGATCACACCACCGGTATCAGGGGAAATGAGATCGATCTGTGATGTCGAGATGTCAAGAAGATAGGATGAATTCTGAGGGAGATAAGTATAGATAAGGTTCGTATCCTGAACCAGTATCCTGTATTCAAGGGAATATTTTGTTTCTTCCGTGTTGGTGATCCGGCAAAAGTAATTGGTGGGATCATTGTTCGTTTTCATAGCTTGAAATTTTGAATAGAAAGGCTCCCCTTTACTGCGATACATCAGCGTAACGGCAGCGACAGCGGGAAGCGGGGTGACAATGGCTTTAAAGGTTATAATTTTTCCAGGATAGGAGAATTTTGTCAGGGGTATATGCTGTATGGTAATATTCGTCTGGGCATGGCCTGTCCCGGCAAAAAGAAGAATGAATAGAAAAATACTTTTCAGTATAATAATAATTTTCTGCATACTGTTACCCCTTAAAATTTTATACCCAGAGAGAACCGATGAGTATTTCCCAGATATTTATAGGGAACAAACGCGTAATTGATAGAAAAATAGTTAATTTCGATCCCCGCCCCAAACGAGATGTCTCCCAGATCATTCTGATTGAAACGATATCTGTATCCCAGTCCGACAGAGAACATGTCAATAAAGAAAAGTTCTGACCCCAGCCGGCAGCTGAGATCATTATCAGAAGGCTTTTCAAAGTCAAAAGTAAAAGAAATATCTTTTTTGCCTTTCTTATTCAATCGTAATGGATCCAGCCCGAAGCTGAACCCGGCTTTGATAATGAACGGTAAATTTTCTTTTTTTTCAACAAATTGTATCGGGATACCCATATTCAGCAGGGATAAACCGATATTCATGGGAATGAATAGATCAACCCGGTATAACACTCCAATATCCAGGGCAAAGGTCGAGGCTGTTTGTTTATCAATGGTTTCACTGATATATTTTATACCGATGCCGGATATAAAGTTCTGGCTGATCCTGAAAGAATGGGAAAGCAAAAGCAAAAGATCAGATGTTGTGAATGTCCCGGATTCGGTATAGCCTTCCATATTCTCGGCCCTGATGGTCTTTAAGATATCACCCGAGTAAAGGTATCCCAGCCCCAGCCCGATGGCATAGTTATCATGAACACGAAACACACCACTCAGATTTTCAAACCTGAGGTCTGAAAAATACTCGTAATGAAAGATATCGATCCTGTGATGATCCACGTTTAATCCCAGGGAGGGGTTATAAAATATGGCGAAGGCATCATTCCCATAGGAGCTAAAAGCTCCGGCCAGGGCGGATGCACGGGCTCCCGAATCAATTTTTAAAAAGCTTAAAGATGTACTTCCCGGTGAGGCCGCCAGTATGCGGGTACAGAGTAAGATCATGAATATCAATTTGATCATTTTATTCACCTTATTATGGCTAATTTCCCTTTTACGGGTTCATTTATTCCATCTTCCACATAATAGATATATAAACCGCTGGCCACAGGTGTCCCATCATCACTCAGACCATTCCAGTAACATCTTCCTGTACTGTCAGCCACAAGATCTTTTCTTACCAATTCAGCCGCCAGATTATATATCCTGATCTTTGAAGAGGCCGTTAATTTAGTGAAAACGATCCAGCTTGTGTCTGAAGGAGAATAAGCCGGATTGGGATAGACAGCCACGTTCTTCAGGTCCCCGGCAGGCAGAGTGGCCAGGTTGGCAAAGACAGACATATGATTGATATACGCGATAACAAAGTTATTCACATGATCGATCTGTGATCTTTCAATAAATGCCCATTCTGACAGGGATGTGTTCAACCAGTACATTTTTAAAAGGTTGACCGATAGAGGGTCACTTATTTCTGTTTCATCAATGATCTGATCATGATTACTGTCATTGAACGGAAGATAGACAGTCACATCACCTGGCAGATTATATTTATTAAAGATCGCTTCCCCGCCGGAATGAAGCAGGGTGATATCAAATAAAAGATTTGTATTATTATCGGTCAGTTTGATCGACCTGTAGTTATTCGCTTTCTCATTGGCTGTTCTGACATCGCCCAGCAGGAAAGAATTTTCTTTCATCAGGTCAGTGTAGGTTTTAATAACAATAGCGGAACTCTCCTGGGGCAGGATATCAGGAGGTATAACCACCTTGATCCTTTCGGCTTTTTTTCTGAATGTGCCGCCTGTCCCTGTCGAGAGGACCATGGAAGCAACATTGTAAAGGCTGTCTGACATTCCCATTCCCTGGTCCTCACCATAAATGGCGATAACAGTGAAATAATAGCCCGGGCAATCTGTACCGAGATTGTTCACCTTCACGAATTCCATGCTCCCTGATGATGAGGCTTGTCTTTCGCTGAACAGTGTGGCTTTTTGAAAATCATTGTATGTCATAACCTGATTGGTGGAATATTTAATAATATAACGCTTGGGATAACCCAGATCCCCGGCCTCATCCGGTGAAGAAAAACTGATCTGAACGGCTCCTGTTTCTGTGCCTGATGGCCTGACCGCGAGGTCTGTTATCTGTGGCACAGGATAGGCTGTCAGTATATCAGAGGATTCGCTCAGGAAGCCGGAGGAATCCAACGCTTTTATCCAGACAGAATATTTATCACCGTTGTCAAGATCCCTGATGGTAAACATGGTAATATTGGACAAAGCGGATTCTTCATTGATGATCCCTGTATCTTTTTTATAATAGATCCTGTACCCGGCTATATCAGATTCTGGATTGCTGTTCCATGAGATGATGATCCCTGAATCAATCGTCATGACCAGTTCAAATCCGGCCGGTCTGACGGGAGCCGGATTGGTGGACGGCGTGACCTGAACTATATCGGAGAATCCCCCGTTGGTCTGGTTTATGGTATCAACGGCCTGTATTTTATAATAATAGATAATATCATTTAAAACAAAAGTATCCTTAAAATAGTTGGTGGTTACAAGGGAGGATATATTGGAATAGGCAGAGTATTTTTGTAAGGCCCGCCATACCACATAACCCTGAATATCTGTTTCAGGATTGGGATTCCAGAAAAGATTGACATTGGTATTCCCACCTGTAGCGTACAGCCCTTGAGGCCTTACGGGAGCCGGGTTGGTGGAGGGAGTCACCTGAATAGTCTCTGATATGCCGCTTTCCCCGTTATTCAAATCAACAGCCGTGACCCTGTAAAAATAATTAGTGCCATTAAAAACAGGGCTATCAAAAAAGTTGGTCGTCACCACAGATTGGACAAGACTGAACCTGTTGGTATTGTGAAGGCTCCGGTAGATCCTGTAGGCTTGCAAGTCCATTTCATGGTTGGGTTTCCAGAAAAGTGAAATATTCGAGTTCCCGGAAACAGCGATAATATTACTGGGAGCTGAAGGAGGCGGATTCTGAATGGATTCGATACCCCATATATCGCTCAAACTCATAATCCCGTCGCCGTCCGGATCAGTGACAACGATCTCTCGATTTTTAGAAAAGGTGGCAAAGTCGCCTTCCCACCCGTTTGGATCTCTATTCATATTATATTTATACTGAAGGGCGGTTCCGACAATAAATTTGGCTGTATAATACCATATGTCATTATCAAGATAAGTCATTTTTTGAGAAGGGTCCCAGTTCAATGGTTGTCTGTTTCCGCCAATATAGATGGCATCAGATACATCTTCTCGTCTCTTTTTAACATAGAACTGGACTTTAATATAACGGTCTACAATGACCTGTATACTGGAGGAGGGGCCACTTTCATTGTTCGGCATATTCGTGTAGGCGTCAATAGAGGTGACATAGATGGTGTTTGTGGTACCGAAAGGGATATTGGAAACAGAATAATAATTACTCATAATAATATTTTTGTTTATTTTACGATAATTTGGATATTTTTTATTGCTGATATAAACATTATACCCTATAACGTCCAGTTCTCGCGAAGCGCTCCAACTCAAATGACACCGTCCCTGATAGAGCTCGGCTGTATCCGATGCTAATCCTGTAGGTTCATCCGGCCTGTCCTCCCAGTTGAACTCCATTCTCATAAAACCATTTGTTTGAGTTGATTCTGTAACACGGATAAGGCCCAGCACATCATTCGTAATGTAATAGGTATTTCCCTGTGTGCCGAAAGTGATGGTGATCTCTTTAGGAGCGGCCAGTTCCATTAAAAAATTGGTAGTGGCCAGATTGGTATTGACCAGAAATTTAATCGTTACCGTTTGACCTGGAATATACTGGCAGCTGTAATGCCACCATGCTCCTGCCCTCTGGGTCATAATGGTATAAGGGGCGATGTTGATCACAGGGGACGCATTCCCGACAATGCGTTTGGGAAAATTCCCCCAGTTAGTGTGGACTCCGGCGAAGGACAGGAAAGGGATACAAACAAGCCATAAAATAATTAGAACAGCGTATAATAACCTGTTAAATCTCATAACCTATCCTTCATCCTTTGACTGCGGTATGACCCTGATGATGCGCCCGGGTATCTTCCTTATAAAACGTCTTCCATCTTCATCCCAGGGCGTAAGCCAGACCAGGAAATCTTTTTGTGCCACCACATCCCACTCGATGTTCTCTACTTTGAATATAACATCGATCGCCTGATGAGGGGTCATATCGGCCTGATAGGAATAACCGCTGTACATATGAGCGTCTATATTTTCCTGGTCAACATAGGTCTCATAATCAGGGATATCCACTTCTTTATCAAAAGGGCCTCTTTGAATAAGGGCATTGGTGACGCCATAGGCATCGTGGGCGATCACCACATAATAGTAGGATATATCATTGGAAAGGGACGTATTGGTGAAGTAAGAAAAACTGCCACCTTGAGAGGCGAGATTGGTCAAGAACGTATAAGGCCCTCTGTCTGTTTTCGAACGATAGACAGAGAACCATCCGCCGTATTCTACATCCGGCTCGCCATAACCCCAGCGGCCCTGAGATCGTATTTTAAGAACAACTCGCGTGTCTCCCGGTATGGCTTCAACAGAAGGCGGGTTGGGATGATGTCCGTAATTGCAGAACACATAGAATGCTGATCCGTCTGTGGGAACAGTGATCTTGCGTCTTGTTTTTTCATCACCGGTTTTAATGATAAGACCACCTTTTTTCTCCCCTACAGACTGATTATTCGTGGATGTCGGGAAAGAACCTTTATTGGGTATCTGCTCATATTGCCATTTCCCCTTCACCTTGCCCTGAAAGATAAAATTATACTGGGCTCCCCGTATCAGATCACGCCTGAAATAGAACGTCCCGTCTCCCACAGGGACAGCGGTTTCATAGGCTTCGTTTACATCGGCTCCGCTTAATGTTCCCTGCTTTAAAAGAAGCCTTTTTTGAATATTGGAAAAGCTTCCATTAACACCATAATTGGTGACCGGCTGGGTGAACGCCTCCAGGCTCAGAAGACCAAGGATCAATACTGTAATAAAAAGTCTATTTTTTATCATTTTTCAACCTCTTCCTCTAACCATCGTCTCCGGCTTTGATCTTGATGATCCGACCCGGTGTCTTGGAAAAGAAGAAACGACCGTCCTTATCTGCAGGAGTCAGCCAGACAAGGTAATTTTTCTTTACCACAACATTCCAGTCTAAATGCTCCACTTTAAAATATACCGGCATAGTACCTCGTGGAGTGGCCCAGGCCTGGTTGGCCGCCTTTCCGGAGGGAGGAGGGAGGTCACTTGTCTTTTTCTCAAAAGGCTCTCCCACAGACTGACTGTAGGCATCAGCGGTCACAATAACATAATAATATATCGTGCCGTTGGAGAGATTGCGATGGGTGAAACTGGTGGTATTCCCGTAAAGACTGGCCAGAAGAGTATAGTCATTCGTGGGCCCTGTTGAATTATAGTATATATAATAATAACCGCCAGCCATAACATTAATATCATCCCAGCTCCAGTTCCCTTTGGATTTTGACCAGTTCAATGTAACCTGGCCGTCACCGGCCAGCGCCTGTACGGTTTCAGGAACACTGGGTTTTGAATTAAAATTATTGAAAACATAAAGGGATTCACCCGCAGACAGATCAGGTACAAGAAGGATCCTTCGGGCATCACCGGCATCTGTGACTGACCCATACCAGGCCTGATTGGTATACTGTATGGTATCCGGATCTTTAGAGGTGGGTATCCAGCCGGTACTGGGCGGCTGATCATAATAAGTATAATTTTCAGGCAGGCCACCAGGAGCATTGGTCGAGGTTCTGGCCATAAAAACAAAATTATAATACTGTCCCGGTGTCAGATCCATTTTCACCTGATAGGTCCCGTCCCCGACAGGGGTCATATTGGTCACAAAGCTCCGTGTCTCCCAGGCGCTGATATTGAGTGAAGGCTGTATGACCAGATATTTTTCAAGTTTGCCCCAGTTAGTATGAGCTCTTTGGGCCATAAGGGTATTTATTACAAGAACAACCATAAACGCAAGAATGGCTGATTTTTTCAAATATTTCGTCACTTATAACTCCTTTTTAAAAGTTGTTATTGTAATTTTATCGTATAATTATCCTTTTTACTGACAAAAGCGTATTGATCATTATCAGGGCTCAATTCTGTTCTAAAATATACGGGAACGGATTTTTTAGGGGTAACGCTGACGATATCAGAGTCAGGGCTTTCCAGCTGTATGGCTCCGCTGTCAATTGAACGTACAACAAAATAATAGGTTTTGTTATTGACCAGGCCGTCCACGATAAAACCTGTATCTGTGATCACCTCATCATTGACCCTGGTCTCAAATTTAGATGTAGCATTCGTGCTGTAATAGACATTATATCCTAAAAGATCATCGGAAGCCGTGATTGATTTCCAGTGGATCTCGACCTTCCCGTCCAGAGGGAAGACCCATACATCTTCAACCGTATCAGGTTGTTGTTCCCAGTCATCCTGTATCAGTATCTCTATCTCATTAGTAAGAAAAACATTCAATTCCCTGTTCTTGTGCCAGGTTTCAAAATCATCCTCGTAGGTTGAGTCATATTGGTATTTATATTCAATGGTATCCCCGTGGAGGAGCCCTGTCTTCAAGGTCCAGATATAATCTGATCCCTTGGTCATGCTAAGGCCGTTCCAATCAAAAGGTAATTTGTTTCCCCCTATTTTCACCTGGGATAACGTAATATTTCCCATATCCACCTGGAACTGGACTTTGATCAGGCGGGCAGTCAGATAAGCAGAATAATCGCTTTCATTGGCATTGGTGCTTGAATCAACAGAAGTAGCACAGTAAAAATAATTGGTCCCGGCCAGCACTGTATCCGTGTAGCCGGGATTAGAAACAGGAGTGACAAGGACGGTGTTTATCCTGGTCCAGATGGAACCGACATTACTTCGATAGACGTTGTAACCGGCAAGGTCAGCCTCATTATTGGCTTTCCAGGTGAACTTTATGGTATTCGTGGATGAGGCGAACAGGGCCAGGGATTGAGGAACAGAAGGAGGGATCGAATCATTAATATTAGGGATGGCCAGGTTGGTCACAGAATTTACCGAGGACTGATCGTTCTCATCAATGGCTGTGATATAATAATAATACGTATTGCCATTAATAACATTCCTGTCTATATAGGAATTGTACCCGGCATTGACACTGGCTATGGTATTATAAGGGCCGGTCAGAATAATGGCTTTGAATATCCTGTAATAGCTTGTGTCATTTTCCTGATTCTTGTCCCAGCTCAGGGAAACTATAGAATTTCCAGGAGAAACAGAGAAATTCTGGACCCTCATGGGGGCAGGATCACCCGTGGAATTCCATTGATGATAGATGTTCATGGTCCTGTTCCCCTCATCCGCCAGATCAATGAATCTGTTCCCATAGTAGGTCGATACTGATTCTTCGTACCAATTCCCGCTGTCCTTCAGCTTGAAGCGGTACATGAGGGAAAGGCGCTGGTCCAGTTCAAACGATATCTTCCACCAGCCGCTCCCTTTGTTTTCCAGCTCAAGGTCATCACCCAGCACACCCCAAAAGTTCATCTTTTCAGAATTTCCCTTTATCAGGACCGTTTCAATATTATTATATCCGCTCCCGGACAAATTCAGCCAGAAATTCACCAGAATGGGACCCACAGTGGTCTTTACTGTTTTTGAAAAAGCGCTGATATTTCCATTAATATCCTTGGCCCTGATCTTGTAATAGTATGTTCTGTCATTATCAACGGAGTTATCCAGAAAGACCCCATCCAGGACTTCCTCTATCCTGGTAAACGGGCCATTTTCCGATTCACTGCGGTAGATCAGATAAGAAGCCAGGTCATTTTCCGTATTTTTCGTCCAGATCAGCTCGGCTAAACGGTCTCCCGCTTTAATGGATAATCCTTTGGGAGAATCCGGCGGGCTGGCATCAACAAAGAGATTAACATCAAGCAGATGATTCCCTGTGTCCCATACGGTCACCGGCAGGGACTGAATATTATACCCCGGCGCCCAGACTTCAACTGTCCGGTCCTCGCTCCCCGCATCCCGGCATAGCACATTATTCAATGTATAATGGCCATTGCCGTCAGCCGCTGTGACCCGCTCATAGATTATCCCTGCATAATCTTTTATTTTAACAATAGCTTCAGGCACATTGACCGTACCATAGATCGTACATTCTCCAAATCCACCGCTCCCCATCTCCCGGGATACCAGTATGCGAACGTCATTACCATCCACCCAGATATCTGAAGTAAATTTGCTGTCCGCGCCGGTTGAAAAATAATCACTGCCGTGCATCCAGTCCCGCCACGTCCTGGACCCCCAGGTCGTGAAATCGTTCCTTGGCGCATTGGCTCCGGCAGATGATCTGTTCAGGATGACCAGGCAGGGGTCATTATAGAAATTCCTTTCATAGATGAACCACTGGCCGGAAGCATACCTGACACTGATACCCCCTGTTTTATTGCTGCTTCTCAAAGAGGGCAGGGAACGTTTGCCGGCAATGAGTCTTTTAATAAAATTGTACTGAGTGTAATTATATCCTCCCCACCAGGGGGTATATTCCGGATTGAGCCCCCACATGGGATCGATACAGGGGGAATTATCCAGGTCTGTTCCTATCCGGTATCCGTCCATACCCATTTCTGTACCGTAAAAAATAGAAGTAGGCTCATGCCAGGTCAGGGTGAACCCCAAAGCCAGTCTCATCTTCCAGGAATCACCCCCGGCCCGCCTTAATCCTCTGTCCTTATCATGATTATCAATAAAGGAGACCATAATAGGATTGACCCCATATGTATTCTGGGCATTCTGTATCTCTGACCAGAATGTCCCGGAATCAATGGACTGATAAAAGGCCCATTTAATGATCCCGCCGGCGCCATACTCTTCCAGCGGGAAATCAAAGCAACCGTCCAGTTCATCCCCGTTCTTTACATAGTCCCCTATTTTCCAGGCTCCGTCAAATATCTCGCCGAACAGGTACCGGTCAGGAAATTTTTCTTTTAACCGGTTCCTGACATACTTCCAGTATTGATGACCATGGTCCACGGGATTCCCGTCAAATTTAGCATAATCCAGCCTGAACCCTTTCACTCCCTTGGCAGACCAGTGCGTTAAAGTATCGGAAAAGTACTGCTGTACTTCGGCCATGCCGGTTGTCCATTCCGGCCAGTCTCCCCAGGGGCTGTTATAGATCCCGGCCCAGTCAGGGTTATTGTCCACAATGGGCCCGCCCCCGATGGCTGTGCCCGGCCAATCAATGATCAGATCAATACCGTTCTGTTTCAATACTTTAACAAAATTTTTGAACTCTGCTTCCGTACCAAAATACTCATCCACGTTCCACCAGTCATAGGTATTATAACCGGCCGCTCCCCCGGCCCCGAATTTCATGGGCGGGGCAATGTAGATACAGTTGATATTAAGGCTTCTTAAATAATCCAGATTATCCAGGATCCCCTTAAAGTCACCACCTTTTCTTTTTGTATCTCCTGTAGGGTCATTGGAAGGATCCCCGTTAAAAAAACGATCCACAAAGATAAAATAGATAATGGAATTCTGGACCCAGCCGGCTGAATCCGCTCCGGTGGTCGGAAAAGAAGGCACAGAGGTATGGCCAGGTTCAACACCGGTCAAAGCCAGTATTTCGCCATTGGTGGTGATCTCACAACTGAGATAATAATCCAGAACCTGATCAGACATGCTGTCCCAGCTGTCAGAATTTGTGGCAATCACATCCAGAGCATCAGGTGTCGCATTTCCATCAATGGCTTCGACAGAACCGCTGGAATTTTTAAAAATAGCGACACTTAGATTGATTTCCTGACTCAAAAATCTGGATGCACCACCAATCTTGCTCAGGGGTATGGCGCATTCGATGGTTCTGTCTGATGAATTGTCGTTATATATACCCTTCTGCCAGTTCCCGTAACTGGTATCACAGGCATAACAGGTGTCATATGATGCACCCGAAAGGATCTTTATCTGATATTCCCAGTTCACCTCTGAAGAGACATAAAGATCGGCTGAAGATATACCACGGCCGATAAAGGCTCTTGTTGAGGAATAATCGTCATTATCAATAGAGACCTGGATAAAATGTTCTCCATCAGCCCATGGTTTGCTGTTGGTAAATTTAAAATAAAGGTAAAGATTATAATAATCAAAAGCGATCTTGAATTTTTCCATATCAAGATTGGTATAGCTGTTTCTGGCATCCTGTACTTTGTCTTTCCAGATACCCATCCCATTGGAGATAAACGTGGTGTTGGCCCCTAAATTCTTATCGGCCCAGTCAGAGGAATTGCTGTCGATGGTGATACGGCTGACATAAATTCCATCACTGAAAGGGCCGTACTCTCCTGTAACGCCCAGTCCATTCTTTGCTTTTATTTTAGCGTAATAGAACTGTCCTCTGGCAAGACCTGCGGCCGTATAGAAGGTCTGGTTGCCGGCAAGTTGCACATCATTTAAAATATTGGTCCCACCCGGCGAGGTCCCCACGCAGATATAATAGTTGGATATTCCTGTAGGATCAATGGAACAAGCCCAGTGAAAGACGACATCTCCATCGCCGTCTTCAAGGCCGCTGTAAGAATTATAATTGTCCTTGTTCAGGTAATCCCATACTATACCGGCGTTTGGAGAAGAGACATCAACATTGAAACGTATATTGGAAGCCATGGAGGAGAGGGTCCCTGAAAGGTCTCTGGCATAAACATGCCAGAAGTAATTGGTGAATCCATAGGGGAGATTTTCAGGCACGGTAAAAGAGTTGCTTTTTATATTGACACGGTAGATATTCCAGCTATTGGTGGAAAGCCCGATTTCCAGGTAATAACCTGTTATATCTCCTCCGCCTGCGGCAGACCAGGACAGCGTCGGTGTCAGATCGCTTATTGTGGCATTATGGGCCGGCGAAAATCCCCCGGGGGTAGCCGGCGGATTGTTGGTCACGGTATTATTGGCATCCAGATCAACATCAAAATAAAAATCCAGCCTGTTGTCTCCCAGTTCTTCCTCCCGGGAGGAAAGACCGCCGGCATAATTGATCAAATTCGTGGCTGAGGAAAGACCAATACCCATAACATCCAGAGCGCCATTCCCGATAAAATCTACGGAAGAGTCCACATCGTTAGCCCAACCCACATAATCTTTATAGACAGCCAGACTGAACCGTGCTTTTTTATCTCCCCCCAGATGGCAGATACTTCGTTTTATCCTGGCTTCAGCAATATCCAGCGTTTTATGGATCAAAAAGCAGGCATTCGTGTTTGATTGAACAGTCCAATTCAGTTCCCCCGCTTTTTTTGTTTCCACTCTGGTATCACCGATCAGGCTTGAATGGAACAGAAGATTGACATCAGCCAGTCTTTCGTCCAGGCTGCCATGGTAATTGCTGCCCAGGGTGAGTCCCATCTCATCGCCTATCTCATCTGTTCCGCCGGACTGATTGGTATCCAGGGCTACGGCAATACCGATCCTGTAATCCTCTATGATATCATGGAAGCGAAAAAGAAAGTAAAGATAAGTGCTGTCCGATTTTATATGGAATTCAGTCAGATCGAAATTATCAGGGTGATCAAGGGAAACATCATTCCGCACGTCATTTTTCCTGTCATACCAGATGAATTCATTATTGGTGAATTTAGAAGAGTTCGTGATAAGCGACACAGAATCCATCCATTTGTTTAAAAGCACCACGGATTTTTCTGAAGCAACAGAAGAAGAATACTGGTCCCCGTCATAAAGGTACGCAACGCAGTGCCATTTTTCTCCTGATCTTAAATTCGATATCTTTGACTGGAAAGGCTTGACGCTGTCAACAGAACTGAAGTTGGACTGGAACCCATCGTTTTTATACCAGTCAAAGTAACAGATCAAAGGGTCACCATCCTTATCCGTGGCTGAAGTGATATTGGCTGTGAGAACATCGTTTGTAAAGACATATTGGGGAGACAGGGTTATATCCTGGGGCGGCAGAGGAGGAGAATTGCCAACAACAAATTCGAACGCATTATCTCTGGCTGTTTGCCTGTTGCTGGTGGTGGTGGAGTTCTCAGAGCCGAAATTATAGGTGATCATCCCGTTTCGGATGACAGAAGTGTAATACCTGACGATTTTATTTTTCGCAAAGTAACCCAGAGAAGATCGTAAATAGATATTATTGCCTGATTTATGATAGGGTTTAAGAACGCTTACATTGGTTGAACTCCAGTTATTGGTCGTATAGAAGACCTCAGCCTGATCATACCCGTCATAAGGGAAGACGCCGACAGTAATAATGACCTCATCTGAAGAATCAACTGAAACAGGATTTCTCATTGTGCCCAGACCTGCCACTTCTTCTCTTCCCGGATAATGCCATGTGTTTATCCCGGCATACTGTATTCTGTATAATAATTTCGAGTTTAATGTTGAGGCGCTGTCCCCGTAATCATTGGCGCTGGGATCAAACGGCACACAGTCAGAGACACCGGGTTTATCTTCAGCCGGCCGGAAATAAAAGATCATGCCCAGCTTGTCGTCAACAAGGCTTCCCAGCTCTTTTAAAGGGATTCTGAATTCACCCCACCCATTGGTGGGAGCGGCAAAATCCTTGTTCAATTGCAGGTCAAGCTCATCCCAGCCTATTTTTGTTTCATTCCAGATATATTTTATCAAACGGCCGAATGTCGCCTGATCGCTTTTCAGCCATCCTTCCACCCATATATCAGGCTTGAAATCCCAGCTCACCTTGGTTGTCCCGCCCGAGATAAAGGGGTCGTCCTCATTGCCAAAGGGATCATGCTTGGACTCGAAAACAAAACCCCAGTGTGACGATTTATCATAACCTGAGGAGGTCTCGTCCCAGGGGTCCTTATGCATGGTCCATCCGATATAGAGGTAGTTTGGATCATTGGACAGATAGAGGTCTTCTGCGTAATTATAGGGGAGATTGGACTGAACAGAGGACCCGTGAGGCGTTGTGCCCCAGTCAGCATCCTTGATACCGTCAATAAAGGGCGAAAAGGGTGAGGTTGTGGCAGAGGGCACCTGCTGGGTTTCAATGGTCTGGAAACTCCACACCGGAGCGGCCGGGCTTGTCATGCCACGCCTGTCCCTTCCCCTTATCCTCCAGTAAAAGCTCAACCCGTCAGGCAGAGATTCCGTCAGGGTATAATTGGTATTGGTCAGATTGACGCGCAAAAGCACGGTACCGTTCAGATTGGTCACAGAAGAGAGTTCCAGAAGGTATGATGTGATCACATCATCGCCGTCAATGATCCTGTTCCATTTTAAAGTGGGGGTCAAACTAACATTGGTGGCGTTATTCGTGGGTGATGGGTTAGAAGAGGAAGGAGGCGCAAGATTCGTCACTTTGCCGTCAGAACGGATATCCAGTTCTACCCAGAAATCAATATCCCCGTCAGAGATATCCTCATTCCAGCTGCTTTTGTCATTATATTTATCATTTGTATAAAAACGGCTGATCGACAAACTGTCAACCGCATCGCAGGTGGGGTAGGTGTATGTGGAATCGCCGCTGTTGGCCCATACAGGCGGCACAGCGTTCTTGCAGAAGGCAAAAGAGAACCTCGCTTTTTTATTCCCCTTCAGGCCCACATCCTGCCGGGCGATCCTGGCTTCGATAAGGTTGTCGGTGGGATCAATATAGCAGGTGTCAGAACCGTCAGTGGGCGGGGGGAACCAGGAACCGGAGTTGGTAAAAAGCTCGATCTTGGTCACGCTCAGACCCACATCATGGATAATGACATTATATTCCCCGTAATGCGAATTAGCGTTGGCTTTGCCGTAATCCCCCCCGATCAGGATGCCGGAGTCATCAGCCATCCAGTTCATGGAGGTATCGCCGGCATTCTGGTCTGTATCGATCGAGACAGCAACATAGGGTTTCGTGATATCATTGATATCCCTGTATCGGAATAGAAGATAGATATAATTACTGTCAAAGGTGACCCTTGTCTCGGTCATATCATAATTGCCAAGATTGGCCGTATCGAAATCACCCCTTTCGTCAGAGTTCTTGTCCTTGAAGATCCATTCATTGCTTGAGAGAACAGCGATATTCACCTGGTCAGGGGATAGACCGTGCCAGTCATCATCATCACCGTCAATGATCTTGAACGCGGCCGGAGAGGTGAATGAGGCTACAGTGCTCCAAAGTCCCTGCCGGCCATGCTCATCATAGGCCTGGACACGCCAGTAGTAGAGTGTATTGGCCAGAAGAGGGGTTTCAATGGCATAGTTCGTTCCGTACACGCTTTTATTCTCGAAAAAAGTGGTGAAATTACTGTACTCGCTGATCTGGAAAACATAGAAATAAACGCTGTCGCCGTCAGCATCAACTGGCCGGCTCCATAAAAAGGCGGGATTATAATCACCTGATCTGGTACTGACGGGAAAAGCAGGATCGGGTGAGGCCGGTGAATTATTATTGGGCTGGATCACGCATGAGGCGTTAAAGTCCAGGTCAAAGAAAAAGTCGATCACACCGTCCGGTGATTCTTTTACCTCGTTCCAGGTCTCGCCTGGCTGGGGTGTGATGCAGTCCATGGCATCTGACTGGTACCGTTCCATGGTATAGCCGTTACTGTCCTGGGCCACCATCACGGTGAAACGCAAAGTGGCATTCCTGGGATCAAGGCCCAGATCGTTCCAGCTGATGGCCGCTTCGATCGTGTCGAAATAATCAGAAGAGCTTTTTACGCCATTGGTGATCCTGGTCCAGTCCTTGAGATAGTACCTCACATCAGCATACGGGATGACCAGCTCCTTTTCCCAAAAAGCATTGGTGTTCACTTTGGTGTCAGCCAGGTCGCCAAAATATTCCTGTCCGGAAGACGGGGCTAGATTGGTATCGATACTCAAGGCGATATAGGGATAGCCGTTGGTCAGATCTTTCATCCTGACAAGGATGTAAAGGGAATTGGTATCCGAGGTGAGCCGCATCTCTGTCAGTTCATAATTATTGGTCCCGCCGGCATAGGTCAGGGTTAACCGTATATCATTATCCGCATCTTTCCAGATCCACTCGTTAGAAGAGATGACAGAACTGTTGGTCACACTGGCAGAAGTCCCTTTCCAGTCTGAAGGGTCGCCGTCTATGAGGCGGATGCCGCTCACATCATAGGAAAAATTGGCTCCGGAATGATTGTTGATATTGATGGACATGAGGTCAGGATAGTTATCCAGGTCATTGCCAAAAGCCCAGTTGGTGGAAGTGGAGAGGATATAGTATTCCACAGTGCAGATCTTGTTCAAAGCCGGGATCGAGGCGGTATAGACCGTTGTGTTGCTTAAAACCGTGAGCACAAAATTATCAGAACCCCAGCTGTCCGTGGTGTACCGGATATAGATCCTCTCTTCAGAGCATTTGGTAGCGCTTAATTTTACTTTTATCTGGACAGGATCGGTTACGATCACCTGGCCGGCAGAGTTGTCCGTAACAGATGTGATCTTGATGGGGGAAGAGGAGGTGGGCAGAAAGCCGAAACGTTCTGGAGTTCCTGACGGATTGGCAGGAGAGGTGACCGTGATATAGGGGTTGGCAAAGAGAAAATTGGTGAATTTAGCATCGGTATTATTACCCTGATCATTCCTGGGTATGTCCCATGTCTTATTATATCCGGTGATCCAGTATCCCGCAGACCACCCATTTTGATCCAGCCAATTATCTTTTTGTAATTTAAAATAACTTCCATTAGCCGGCTGGATGATCCGTTTCACATAACCCGGCGGGCTGTTCGTGGCATACATGGTGCTGGTCGAATTAAGATTCCAGCCATTATAAGTACCCGGGATGTACATGGCTGCTTCCATCTTCGTGACAAGTAAAACAAGTGGCATTATCAATATGATCTTGAACATTTTCATACGTTAAAATTTTATGCCAAATCCGGCCTTGTGGTTCAGGGCCGCCTGTTCAAACCCGCTCAGCATATAGTTCAAGGCATAATTGATGCTGAAACGGCTCACTTCATACCCGGCTCCAAAAGCCAGATAGGTGAAATTGATGCCGGTCCGGATGGAAAATTTATCAACCGGTCTCATTTCCAAACCGAACGACAGGTCATAATCGTTCTTCAGATAGGTGAAATCAAAAAGAAGAGCGATCTCTTTCATGCCCAGGCTCTTTTTAATGGAATATTTTATTCCCGCTTTGATAAGACGCTCTATACTGTCCTCGCCCAAGATCCCGATATCCGTGCTGACAAGGTTCAGGATGCAGAGTCCCGCATCCAGATCCTCCAGAACATTAAAGAAAAGCCCCAAATCCATGGCAAAGCCTGTGATCTTTGATGAATAGCTCTTGAAAAAGGATCGATTGTAGACGTTCTCTCCATACTCGTTATGGAGATACTTTAAAGCGATCCCCAGCGACCCTTGAGGTTCCATATTTAAAAGGCCGCTTATTTCAGAACTGAAGGCCAGCCCCAGGACCTGTATGGTGTTCAATTCATGATAGGAAAAAGAGTGATAGTATATTCCAATAGCGGATTGAGACCCTATGGGGGACACAAGCCCCAGGCCAAGCGAGTAAATATTAACCGCATAATAGCCGTCATCAGGGGTGAGCGCGCTTTCCGAGTTCAGCCCTGTCAGGTATTGATTGTAATCCATCTCCAGCAGGGTGTTTTTAATATTATAAAAGGCAGCCGGGTTATAGTACAGAGACTCTGCCTGCCCTGAACAGGCCACAAAAGCGCCCCCTGTTCCGCTGGATCTGGCATTCTCCGGCAGGGGCAGATGATAGCTATAGACCTGTGAACAGACGGTCAGAACAAGTACAATGACCCGGCTCATAAATACAAGTGATCTTTTCCTGCTCATATCTTTATTGCCTGTCAATCCACCACAATGAGGGAATTGCCGTCAGCATCATAGGCGCTTTCTCCGTTCGGATCAGCTCGCCAGTCAGAATCATCCACAACAAATTTATATTTGTATCGCCCGGGTTTCAAAGGCACGACAATTGACCAGACCCCTTCTTCATTTTTCTTCATTATAATGGCTTTTTCGCTGGCCCCGTATTCCCAGTTATTGAATTCTCCGGCCAGGGTGACGCGTCGGGCTGACGGGGCATAATACTGGAACAGTATCCCTCCTTCCACTTTTTGAGGCTTGGGAAATCTCGGCTTTACATATCTTAATATACCGCAGGATAGGACAAAATTCAAAAAAAGGACAAAGAGAACAAAGACAATTATTTTTTTCATGTGCATCACCTTTTAAAAACGGACATTCGCTCTGATCGTAATAAAATGGTTCTTTGCCAGCTCATTTTCAGCCCTGAACAGGGAGTCATATGATGCTGGTTCATACCGGTCATTCTCCAGATAGGAATTTAAAGCATATTCAAAACCATATTGGGCATCATGCAACAGGACCGGATCCAGGCCGTAATCCAGGCCGACATTAATAGTACGGCTGATCTCATATTTCAATCCCACAAAGCCGTTCAAGAATTGTTTCCCAATTGAACAATCATTATCTTTGAAATCAAACCTGTAATCTTTGAATCGAAGGCTGATCAGAGTTGATAGATCCTTTAAAAGCGAAAAAAGGATCCCTGACCGCACTTCCAGACTGTTTATATCCCAGAGCGGCCCCTGGATCTTCCTGTACCGGGCATCCGGAAGAAAAGAGCAAAGGCCCAGATCAATACGGTTTTTTGTTGTCAGGCCCATGTCCTTTTCAATGGAAGACAGAAAGTATTTTTTATCGAAATTATACGTATCAAGATATCCGGTGATCACATCCCGGCTGGTCTGACCGGCCCAGAGAGAGGCTTTCAGGTCCAGGGATTTTGACATATACTTTATATTGAAACGCACCTGAGAGTATTCCGGATCGGTCCTGATCACATCCACGGTATTGTTCGTGGAATCAAATTCGAATCTCTGTTCTTCACCGTTTTTTATTATAAAAGAAGTTTCCAGGACAATGTCAGACAGCTCCAGCTTGACTCCTGTGCCCATGATAAGGAAATTAAAATTGTCCGATCGCAAATAGGATTCAATGGGAATGCCGCCTTCTTTCTGGGTCAGCCTGGCAAAAAAACCGCCGTTCTTTTTATGCATCCCGGCCTCAGCCCATAGGGTTATCATCTCCTGAGGATTAACACTGGCTTCCAGAGTGGCCCTTATCTCATTGTCATTGGCCGGATCATGCATGGAGTTGGTCATGAATTCATACCAGACACCTTCAACTTCCGCCCAGCTGTCCCGGTTCACTTCAGGAAGAGTAAAATCCTGCTGTATGAAAACAAGATTCGCGCTTAAATCAGCCAGGCCCAGATCAAGGCCTGTTTTATTAATGAGCAGGTATTTTTCATTCTGATCATCTGCCGGAACTGCCAGGCAATTTTTTTGAGTGAGCCTGTCCTTTGAATAATAAAAAGAAAGGCCATAATGATCCTGGCCGAATTTCAAGAATTCCGGAGCCGGTTCCCCATAAAACAGAACAGGGGCAAGATATGGCTCGCCATAATCGTCCAGAAGCCTCAGCCCGTCGTCAAATTCCAGCACCCGTTTCCGATAGAACAGCTCGATCTGGCCGGTATCATGGAAATATCCGACAAAGGCCCGGAAAGCCTTGAAAGAAGCATAGCTCAGTCGGGTATCCAGAACAAACCCGGCCTGGCCTCTCAGATCCCGGTTGTCATGAAAAAGAAAATTAAGAAAGAAAAGGTTATTGATCTCTTTTATTTTCAGGGAATCATAATCCGGGCTGTTGGTCCTTTTTTCCAGAGACAGGGTATTAAAATAGTACAACTCCCCTGTCAAGCCCAGTTGGAATTCGGCCTGCCCTTCGATATCGCTCTGCGCCCGGCCGGGGGAGATCAGGATCAGAAAAAACAGTATGGATATTAAGGCTTTCAAAATGAAAACTCTCCTTTAAGGGTAATAAAATGCTGGCCGGATAGTTTTTCCTCTGCTTCTTTGAAAAAAGGCCATTTTTTTGAGACCTGATCGTTCAGATAATAAGCAAAGCCATCGCGATGTTTTTCATCGATTTCAAAATCAATTCCGTATCCCAGGGTTATCCTGAAGCGATTGATGACCTTCCACAAACAGCCGGCATAAACATTATAAAAGGTCCGGTCAAAGGAGTAAAAAACGCCTTTTTCTATGAATTCAGAATAATCATAATGTTTGATCCTTAAGGCTGTTTTTACATCCCATCTGGCGGTCAAGTTATAGACGAGAACAAGATGGCCTTCTCCGGTACCGCTTTGCCATTTCTTGTCCTGGCCAAAGAAGATATCTCTCTGATAATAGCGGTTGAACCAGAGATCGATCAGGACATGGATATCTTTTACAGGCTCTATTTTTACATTGTTTCTGGCCACGAATTTTTTATAACAACCGAAAAGCGTTCTGTTATAGAAATTATTCTCGTCAAAATACACCGGGTAATTAAAAAAGCGGACTGTTTCATCAGCCTGTACAAGATCGATCTGTATGTCCCAGAAGAAGGGTATGAAGGCGACCTTGAATTTTGTTTTTGTGATCGAACGGAAAGTCATGACAGAGGGTGTGATCGAATCTAAAAAACCCGGGGAAAGCCGGATCGAATCCAGTTGGAAAGAAAGTTCTTCTTTGATGTTTTTTATGCCTGTACGCAAGCCGATGATGAATTCTTCACCCGAGAAGGAAGTTTCATAAAAATATATATTTTTGGGATAGGTCGAAGAATAGCTGGCATAATCAACAGGCAGATCGTATCCGTCACCCAGTACGGTCTTCATATAAAAACCGCCCTGTTTATTCTTTATCACATACTCTGTGAAAAGATCCAGAAAATCCACGATCTGAAGGTGGCCCATGACCCCGAAACGGGACAGGTTAAATTCATCATCCTCAAGGAAAAGCGAATTCTGCTCGATCTGCAAACGGCCATCTGAAATGGGTGAGTTGATCCAATCCGAAGCATCCGGCCTCGGGTAATCATTCCCCTCCAGGATCCCTTTCTTTACCATTCCTAAAAGCCCTATTTTAGCCCTGCCGAAATCTCTTTTTAGAACACCGCCCAGCACGTCAAAATTTTTAAACAGGGAACGGGCGAAAAACCCCTTGAATTCAAAATATCGGGAAAGGATCTGGGCAGCGATACCCCGGTAATTGTAACCCAGCTGGCTTGATTCCTGCCGCGTATCATAGAATTCCACGGGGAAGACGAACCGGGCATAACCGCTGGAATAAATAATACTGTCCAGACTGTGTAACGGGTCGTACAGGCCAAAAGAAGGGCAGTGGTTAAAGAAAAGAAGTGAGAACATCTTTGTATGAAGGGCCAGTTTCGATTGATACAGGCCAAGCCCTCCTGAAAGCGAGGTGTCAAGAGAGAGAAGCGTGTCCAGAAAAACATTCTCATTAATATAGATATGAGGTTCAAGCTCCAGTATATGCTTTTCCATCAGGGATGATCCCCTGTTCTTTGAAAAATCATAATAGGGAAGAGCGAGAAATAAGTAATGCCCGTTCAAAAAGATCCTGTCCGATCCTTTGATGTTGGCTTTTTTAACATAGGTGACCTTGAAACTTTCTCCCCCTTCCAGTACCATCTTGCCATGGATGATCTTGAGCTCAAAGACAATATTATCAGAGGGGATCCACTGCTCGTCATCTATGACGAATTTATATTCATAACGCCCGGGTGAAAGAGTGACAGGAATACTCCAGATGCCCATTTCATCTTTTTCTAAAACAGTTCCTGTCTTGTCCCAGTTATTGAAATTACCGGCCAGGGTCACTTTCCCGGCCTGGGGATGTTCGATAGAGAAGACCACTTTTTCGTCACGGTCCAGTTCAAGGGGAAATATCTCATAACCGCTCAATTGAACTGAGCTCTGTAAAAGAATCAGTATGAAAATCAATCTTTTCATGTTTAAAAGCTTACCTTTAAATAAAGATGTATCTTATGTTCCATATTATTGTCCGATTCCACAAAGTCATCGTCGTTCACCAGGTCATTGTTGACAAAACTGTCATTCCCATACTCGAGATAAAAATCCGTGCCGGGGCCGAAATTGTACTGGATCTGGGACCAGAGCGTATTGCGGCTCCGGTAGATCTCATCGACGACAAGAACACGGTTCAGACTTTTTAGTCTTTTAGTAATATTGATCGAGAATTCACTGCCATAGATATAACGAAGATATTCTGACTTTATATTCTTTATCTTGAACTGAAGTTTAACAAAGGTGATCTCGTCGTTCATGGTCAGCTCCCAGAATAGATGAGACCATCTGTCATCCTGAAGATAGACAGATTGAGTGGTCCCGTCCAGTTTGGTGATCTGTATCCTGTCCCAGTTAAACTGATGTAATGTTTGATACCATATTTTAAGGTTGAAATTATTGATGAATTCAATATAACTCTCGAAAAAATCATCTGTCTGGCTGTACGTAATTGTATGTTTTTTGTAATAATCCCTGTGATAGGTGAATGTTACGGCTTTTAAGGGTGGCCGGTATTTCGTCTCGACAAAGTAACCCCTCTGGTCATACCGGTTATCATTGTCGTACTCTTTGGAAAGATAGGCCCTGAAATGCTCTCCTATCTCTCTGGCAGATAAAATAAGATCAATATCACCGGCCCCCAGGCCGAGAGCCTGAAAATCAAGATTCCTGCGATATTCGATCTTGAAGGCGTCATCATTCTCTTTCAGGGTATAATCGCCGGGGGTGTCGCTTTTTGCGCCTTCTACCGTAAAATAATTTTTCAGAATATTGAACCACACATCAGCGGCAACGACCACATTGTAATTATTCAAGCCCCCGGGCCATTTCTTGTAAGTGGTTGTGGCGCCCAGGCGCAGCTTTTCTTTTATCAGATCATCGTAGACCCTCAGGCCATAACCGTCGACCTGCTGTTCATACATATGGGCATTGAAAAATTTCAGGTGAAACCCGGGCATGAACCCATCCATCTCCAGAGACGCCCCTGCTACTTTTGACGTGTCGGTGGCCCCATCGTAATCCCATTTGTCTTTGTCATTGTTCACCAGATTTAAAAGCGGATCGCCCAGGAAGAAGCGGTTCTGTTTGGCAAAAAGAAAGATATCAAACCGGTCCCGGCTGCCTATTCTGTAATGAACATGGGACTCGGCCAGTTGAAAGAGCTGATTTTTATACTGGGAATTTTCTCCATAAGCCGTATGATCATAGTTGGCATAGGTTTTTATAAAAAAATCAACGCTTTCCAGAGGATTGGTAAAGAAACGAAGTTCCAATCTGTGCCAGGGATAATCCAGCTGCCATTTATAACTGCCTGTATCACGCCTGATATCGAACGATGTCTCATAACTCCCGTTCAGGTATGTTTCAGCCTGAATGCCAAGCGGAAGACCAAGCAGGATAATGATTAAATTTATGATCGGTTTCATCATAGTTCAAACGTAATATCGAGTTGATACTGGTTGCCCAGATCAGAATGGGCCATCAGTCCAAAATCGATTCTCATGTAGGGGAAGGCCAGGCCGATCCCCAGATTCGCTGTCTCGTTTTTTCCCATCCCGGCGCGTACCGCTACTGTTCGATAAAAAATGAATTCGCTGCCAATTTTGGTAAGGGGTTCGAGTCCTTTGATGAATTCTTCCTCTATAAAGATAGAAAAATCCCTGATAACATTTATTTTTGATCCAAGCTCAAAGGATGTGGTATTTTTTGTGATGATAGTTTCCTTTGAAAAAGCCAGCCTGGGATTATTCAAGTTTTTTCCTGAAAGGCCCACAAGGAAGAATTTGTTTAAATAAAAGATCAAGCCGAAATCAAAAGAAAAATGATTGATCCTGTCATTGATAGAATCCACTTCATCAGCCTCTTTTTCGAGCGTGTCCAGGATATATTTAAAAGATAACCCTGCATGAAGGTTCCGGGAGAAAGAATACGAGAGAGACAACACAAAGAGGGTATGAGCGTAAAGATCTTCTGCGGTTATATTATATAACCCCGCGCCGAATCGAAAGGCCCGATAGGGTATGATGGCTGTCCCTCTGAGATAATAGAAATTATCAATGGAATAGATCGGCATGTAGGATAAAAGGAGGCTGTATTTTGATATTGAAAAGAGGCTGGCTGCGTTATTAAAAACAGCGTTAGGATCTTCTGTTACAGCGGACTGGACTCCCCCCAGGGCCAGACTTTTAGCCCCCCTGATCATTTCCGCTCGGGCAGAGGGAATCAGCAGGATGAAAATAAGTATGCCAACGATATATTTTTTCATGGTCTTTTTTCTCATCATTCAATGAGAAAAACAGGGATCTTTTTCACAATGGATATACCCATACTTTTCGCTTTAATATGGATCAGATACAATCCTGAATGTTGCTTGACGCCCCTGTCATCTGTCCCAAGCCATTCAAGACTCTGGTATCCGCCGGTTAACGAGGCATTGTCCTGAAGGGTTGATATCAGTTTGCCTTCTATATGATAGATCCTGGCTGTTACTCTGGCGTCTTTTGAGAGAAGATAGCGTATTGCGACGCTATCATTGACACCATCATCATTAGGAGAAAAGGACTTGTGGTCCACCTGGACATTTCTGATCTCCAGGGGCTGAAACTTCAAAGCGGTCACATTAATCGCCACCGTTGTATTATCCCTGATCCCCACCCCTATATCGGGAAGGCCGTTTGTGTCATTATCCAGTGTGATGATCAGAAAATTATCCAGTATAATGGGTATGATGGAATCCGCGGGAAGGGTGTCTGAAGGATCAGGCGCTCCATCAGGCCCGCTTCGATCATCGCCAGCCACAACCGCACCGACTATCTTTAACACAGCATTCGTTATGATATTAAAATCTCCCCGGGAGTACAGGACATTCCAGGGGATTTTGGCTTCCATGGCCCCGTCAAAAGAGCCCTGAAATGTCGCTTTAGATTGGATATCCCAGGTCTTTTCCGCGGCATTTTCTTCAGAAAGGATCTTCCAGAATTGAGGGGTATCGTTCCCGTCCCATGAGGCCAGAAAAAAATCCGGTGAGATATTTTCAAAGCTTATGATCCTTCTCCAGGCATTCAAGGAGGATACAGTATTTATTCCGTTGGTCTGCCCTGTATCAAAATAAAGGATCATGGAATTATCAGCGCAACTTCCATCCAGGCTGACATAAAGGTATTGTCTGTCCCAGGTCAGCTTTATTCTCGAAATATCATTTCCCGTGCCCCATCGCGAGTCATTTTCTGATTCATGGAAAATACCGGTCAGATCAGGCGAGAGAAGGATCTGATCTGATTCGATGTCAAAATCAGAGCTGATACCGTCAATGGTTATCTGAGACGATTTGTTATCAGCCGATCGGCTGATAAGTTGTCCGGTAGAAAGGGTTCCCCACAGAACAAGGAAAAAGAAAATTTTTATTGCCCAATTCATAGTGCGAATGTCAGGGTGACAGAATCCGGTTCAATTACGCTTTCGGCCAAAGGTCATGATGTCCTGAATGGAATATTTTTTTGTTTCTGCCAACAGTTCCATTATATTGATCTGGGTATAACAGACACCTTTATCGTAGTAAATGGTCTTATTGGCCGAATTCTCTTTGTTGTTCTTTAAAATATCTATAAGTGAAAGGAGGGAATTGGTGAAAAGAGCGATCCTGTTAATATCCCCTGACACAGCGATCTCTGTTTTTAACAGAGAACTAATCCCCTCCCTGGTCGCGCCAAAAGAAGCCACCTTGATCTCGATATCTTTTCTCATTTTACGTAGTTCACGGCCTAAGAGGACAGCCTGCGGATCTTCATCAACGATAATTCCCCTGAGATCATTTGAAAGATGTGAGACCCAGAAGGAAAGCCTGTTCTTATCAAGTTTTTCCGGGTTGTCATAATAATTTGTAAAAACAGCAATATTATTCTTCTCCTTCAGATACAGGGAAATGGAATGAACAAGCTGCTGCTGCCTCTCTGACGGGATTTTACAAAGAAAAAAAAGGAAAGAGTTCCTTTTTTTTCTGGTGAATTGGCAGAAAAGATCTCCCAGTCTCCTCCCCAGGTCTGAAAAATCAGTTCCAATGAAAAAATCATAGTATTGTTCATTGGTGATGTTGCTGGAGATCAGGGCTAATTTGATATCCCTTCTTTTTAGCATGCGGTATAATTTTTCAAGACGGTCGATATCCTCTTCTTCCGCAATAACAACGGATGCGCCCTTTTTAACAAAAAAGGCCACGTCTGACCGCAGGCGGGAAGAAGGAGAACAGGCGAATATCTTGAAATTCTCCTTGAAGGATATTTCCTTGGCTGTTTTTTCAATTTCCTGATTCAGGTAGTGAAGGTTTTTATTTTTAAAATACAATCCGATTATATTATTCTGCTGTTTGCCGGCATAACAGCTCCAGAAGAGTAACGATATCAAGATCAAAATATATGTTTTGATCTTCCGCATCATACTGTTTTTATGATCCTATTTACGCTTGGCGCTAAGAGAATGAAATAAGAGTTTTTCTTTTTGGGCCATTTTTGATATAAAAGGCTGCAGGTGGGCCAGTTTTTCCTTGGATAAATGAACGATCCCGATCCGTTTTATAAAATGATAAACACCCAGCTGGGAATAAAAGCGGGCGCTTCCCATGGTGGGCAGTGTATGATTGGGTCCGGCAATATAATCTCCGGCTGATTCAGGGGAGTAAGATCCCAGAAAGATACAACCGGCATTCTTTACCAGAGGCAGATATTTAAAGGGCGAATCCAACATGATTTCTAAATGTTCGGGGGCGATGGTGTTGGAGATCTTAAAAGCCTTATGAAGACTATCGACGATAACGGCCTTGCCATGGGTTTTAATGGATTCCATTGCGATCGGGTTCTTATACTTGTTCAAGAGGGTGTTTAAAGATTTTCTGACCTTTCCGGCCAGAGATTTGCTTGGCGTAATTAAAATAGATGTGGCCATCTCATCATGCTCAGCCTGTGATAAAAGGTCTAACGCGATATGTTCAGGATTGGATGTTTCATCCGCTATGATCACCACTTCGGTAGGCCCGGCGATCATATCGATATCAACATCACCGAAAACAAGTTTCTTAGCCATGGTCACATAAATATTACCCGGCCCGCAAATCTTGTCGACCCGGGGAATGGACTGTGTGCCATAGGCAAAAGCAGCGATAGCATGGGCGCCGCCAATTTTAAAAAGGTGTCTTATGTTTAAAAGATGTAACGTGGCCAGTATCTCATCCGGCACGGGTTTGTTATTTATCACCGGTGTGGTGATATAAATATTCTTTACTCCGGCTATCCGGGCGGGAATGACGTTCATAATGATAGTGGAGGGATAAAGGGCTTTGCCTCCCGGTATATAGATCCCTACATTTTCAATAGGGGTGACGATCTGGCCTGTTATCTCGATGCCATCCGCATCATCACGAAGCAAAAAGCCGCACTCTTTTTGAGAGTTATGGAATTTTTTAATTCGATCGATGCTCTTTTTTAAAGACTCTATAAAAAAAGGATCGTTCTTTAAATATTTTTTGTAGGCTTTTTCAAAATTGCTCTTTTTCTCCTTGAGACCGAATCGGGTGAGATCGGTTTTATCAAAACCGAGAGCATAGCGGAAAAGAGCCTGATCTTTGTTCTTCCTGACATCATTAATGATAGAACTGACCCTTTCTTCAATACTGGTCATGTCATATTTGGCCAGCTGACGGAGAGATTCCGGATTAAAATCCTTGTGATCGATAATTTTTAACATTATTTTCCCTCTGGTATCGGTTTGGCCTCTGGCCTGACCTGAGATTGAATAAAAAGGACACGCATTCTGGCTTCCCTGGCCCATGGGCTCTGGGGATGTTCATTTATCAGCTGGTTATAATATTGAAAAGCCTGATTGATGGCATTGGACAGTTCATGGATCTTTCCCAGCTGAAATAAGGCTTCCGCCTTCGCTGTGCCTTTAGGATACTCATGGATTATTTTTTGATAGGCCTGAACAGCTCCCTGGAAATTATTCAGCTGTTCATTGCAGCGGCCTACATTGAGCAATGCCAGGTCAGCAAAATATTTTTTAGAATACCTGTCGTAATATTCCTGATACTTGTTCAACGCATTATTGTAATCCCCCAGATCATAGTAGGCATGGCCCTGATAGAATAAAGCGTCAGCGGCCGGGGGTGTATTGGAGAACTGATTAATGACGTATTGAAAACGCTTTATGCTTTCACCCATTTGATTCGCCCTTTCCTCGGGCGAAAGTTCAGGGTCGGACAAAGCCTTCCTGTAGGCGCCCAGGCCGTATTCAAAGTATGTATTGGCCTCGTTTACCTTATCGTAATAGTTTTTCAGATAGATCGGTGTGGCGATGATGAGGACACCTATGATCGCCAGTATGGTATAAGCCGTGGTTTTGTGCTGGATAATCAGATGCCTGAGGTATAATCCTATATCAACAAGAATATTTTTTTTCATATCCTTGCGTTTTATTTTGCCAAAGATCTTATCCAGATTGAAATCTAATTTAAAAGGTAATTTGAATGCCATGAGATTCTCCTCATTATTTATCTGTTGTTTTTAAATTGATCATATCCCCTATACTCATCTTTTCTGTCGGTTCTTTTTTAAGGTATTGACTTATCTCTTCCTGGGATTTTATTTTTCTGTACTCTTTCAGGCTTAAAACCGCTCTTTTCTTTTTTTCATCAATTTCCAGAATAAGACACTTTATTTTTTCGCCTTTTTTAAGAAAGGCCTCAGGGTGTTCCACCTTGCGGTCAGAAAAATGAGAAAGAGGAATAAATCCTTCCATTTTGTTTTCTACAAGCACGACAGCCCCTCGGGAAAATACTTTCTGAACAATACAATCGACAGGTTGTCTCGATTGACTTTTTTCCTGAAGAATATGCCACGGATTGACCTCAAGCTCCTTTAACCCCATCTTGACAAGATTCCTGGCTTTGTCGATATCCACAACGACAGCTGTCAGGGACTCTCCTTTCTTAAAAGCCTGTTTCCCGTGATTGAATTTTTTTGTCCAGGAGACCTCGGCCAGTTCAATAAAGCCTTCAATATTCTTATCATCCGCAATCTCCACATAGGCTCCCGAGCCGGTGATGCGCTTGATGCGTACGTTGAGCTTTTGACCGACATTATATTTTTCATTGACCTTATCCCATGGATTGGGGAATACCTGTTTTAATCCCAGCTTTATTTTCTTAGTAATCTTGTCAATATCCAGTATCTTAACCTGAACCTCATCACCGATAGATAATAATTCTTCAGGCTTTTTTGTATGCCTGGCCCATGTCAGATTCTCCAGACTGATAAATCCGTCAATCCCTTCTTCTATCTCCACAAAAGCCCCGTAAGGCTTAATATCAACAACTTTCCCTCTGGCCATCATCCCTATCTGCAGGTGCTCTTCAATATGACTCCAGGGATTCGGGATAACACTTTTATGACTTAATACGATCCTCTCTGTTTTTTTATCAATAGAGATAACAATGGCTTTGACCTTTTGATTGATGGAAACGATATCTTCACAGCTGGCAAAACGTTTCCAGCTCAGCTCTTTTTTCGGCACAAGTCCGTCAATACCCCCCAGATCTACAAAGATACCAAAATCCTTTATATTTTTTACCACCCCCTCAATAATATCACCTTCACTCAGTCGGGAGAACAGATCTTCTTTTTTCATTCTTGTGTTCTCTTTGATATACTCCCGGCGAGAAAGGATCACCCTGCCTTTGCGTTTATCCAGGCGAATGATCTTGAACATGAAGGTTTTATCTTTTAACTCTTCAAAATCATCAACCTTTTTTATCTGACTGAAAGGTAAAAAAGCCTCTATTCCTATATCCACGGTATAACCATTGGATAATTTTTCTATAAATGTGCCGGAAATGTATCCGGTGTCATTGTGGATGGTCTCGATATTTTCCCATGCTTTTATAAAGGCCGCCTGCTCTTTTGACAGTTCTATTTCACCGGCTGATTCGTTCTTTTTGATAACCAGAACTTCAATCTCATCACCGATTTTTGGGGAGTAATCAAATTCACCAATGGGTATTCTACCTTCGATTTTGGCCCCGATATCAAGATAAACTCCTTCATTCGTGATCTGGACAACATGGCCTTTGACCAATTCCCCCTTTTCAATCTTTCTTATGATAGTCTCGTCCAAATTGATATCCTGCATTTTTATATCATCCATAAAGCCGTAGAACTCCTCAGAAGGATTTGTATTTTTTAATGTATTGACTTGCCTCATCAATGACAGACTGGGGAGTGGAAGCTCCGGCAGTTATACCGATAATCTTTTTATTTTTCAGCCACTTTTTATCAAGTTCATTTATATTATCGATCCTTACCACATTCGGATTAATCGTTTTACACATCTGATACAGTCTATTTGTGTTGGCGCTGTGTTCACTGCCCATGACGATCATCAAATCGACCTGCCCGGCTAATTCCACAGCGGATTCCTGTCTGGTCCTTGTCGCGTCGCATATGGTATTAAAAATACGTAATTCATAAATTTTGTCAACTAAAATATTTATTGCCATTTTAAAGTTCTCTATGGATTGAGTTGTTTGTGTGATAAGGGCTATTTTTTTATTCATCATGGGAGGCAGAGATTTAAATTCGTCAACGGTCTCACAGATCCGGCAATTCTTCAGATTGCATTTAATGGTTTTCAGTTCGGCATGGTTTTTATCTCCGAATATCAGGATATAATAACCTTCCCTCTGAAGCCTTTCAGCGATATTCTTGATCTTGGTCACATAGGGGCAGGTGGCGTCATGATATTCAATTTTTGAATCTTTTATTTTTTTCCTTAGATCATCCGGTATGCCATGAGCCCGGATAATAAGGACACCTTTTTTATTCTTTAGTTCATTAACATGTTTTACGATAACAAGGCCTTTTTGCTCAAGATAATCCCGTACAGTTTTATTGTGAACGATCTCACCCAGGGCAAAAACCTTTTTTTTCTCTTTTAACAGCTTTTCAGCCAGTTCAAAAGCCCGGTTAACACCCATGCAAAAGCCGGCGCATTTAGCGATTTTTACTTTCATGGCAATGGATCCTTTTTAAAATAGTTTTTCTTTCAAAGACGAAAGGATTTTTTGAGGGGTGAAGGGGGGATGGGTCATTCTTATTCCACAGGCATGATAGATCGCATTCGAAATGGCCGGGACAGGCCCGTTTATAGAGATCTCGGAAACACTTTTCGCCCCATAGGGTCCTGTGGGTTCGCTGTAGCCCTGAACCAGTATGGTTGTTAACCCCGGCAGATCCGGAGTCATGTAGACTTTATAATTTGAAAAATCGGCATTTAACAGCCTGCCGTCCTTGTCAAAAATAAACTCTTCGCATAGAGCATAACTGATACCATTCAGCACAGCCCCTTCAGTTTGTCCTTCAGCCAGTTTGGGATTGATGGCTGTTCCGCACTCTACAGCCGCAATATAGTTAACAACATTGACCTTACCTGTGGCTGTATCCACTTCAACTTCTGCAAAATGAGCGGCAAAAGGAGGAGGTGATTTATGAGTAATATGTGATCTGATAGAAGCGATCTGATGTTGATTTTTTTCATAAAGGGAATAAAGACCAATATCTTTGAATCTCACTTTTTTCCCGGATATCCTGCTTTTTACAGAACTGTTTTCAAGATAAAGATCTGAAATCGTTTCACCCATCATTTCAGAGGCTGTTTTTAATATCTGATCTTTGATCTCTTGAGACGCTTTTATAACGGCCTGGCCCGAGAGGTAGGTCGTGCTGGAGGCATAGGCTCCCACATCAAAAGGCGTCATATCCGTATCAGAAGAATAGACAATAATTTTATTCACATCCACATGCAGGGTTTCCGAGGCCATCTGAGCCAGGATCGTATCACTCCCCGTACCCAGGTCCGTGGCTCCGACAAGGAGATTGAATGAACCATCCTCATTCATTTTAAGGAAAGCAGCCCCCATGTCAATATCAGGGATACTTGACCCCTGCATAAGGCAGACCATTCCCACTCCTCGCCTGATGTGTCCTTTCCGGTTTTTATATTTTTCACGCTTTTGATACCAGCCTATGGCCCTGGCCCCTTTATCAATACATTCATCCAGACCACATGATTCAATATTCTGGGGTACTCCTTCACGGCCTTCACCCAGGGCTTTGAATATAGGTGAGGTCTCACCTTCACGGATATGATTCTTCTTGTAGAAATCCAGTATGTCCATACCCAGCTTTTCCGCTATCATATCAGCCTGTATACCCATGGCAATGTATCCCTGGGTGGCTCCATAACCCCGGTAGGCTCCTCCTACCGGAAGATTGGTATAAACGCTTCGGGCGTGAAATCGGATATTATCACATTTCAAAAGGGGGAGGACCTTGCTTCCTGTATTACAGGCTACGGTCAGAGCATGGGAGCCATAAGCCCCCGTATTCATCAGCATATTCATATCAATGGCTGTCAGAGTACCATCAGATCTTACCCCGGTTCTTAATTTTATCTTCTGGGGATGCCTTGTCCGTGAAGAGATGAACTCCTCTTTTCGTGTATATTCCAGTTTAACAGGTCGACCGGTTTTCATTGTCAGAGCCGCACAGATATCTTCGACAAGCACTTCCTGCTTGCTTCCGAACCCTCCTCCGATACGGGGTTTAACAACGCGTATTTGACCGGTATCCAATTTCAACCTCTCAGCCACAATTCGTCTCACATGAAAAGGGACCTGGGTGGATGTTCTGATGACAAGCCGGCCTGATGAATCAAGAAATGTGATGACCACATGGGGCTCATTACAGCAATGGGCGGCATAATGAGCTGAATATTCGGCCTCAATAATATGACGGGCTTCTTTGAACCCTTTTTCAAGATCACCGGTAATAATTTTCACTTCTGAAGCCAGATTCTTTTTGGGTTGGTAATTAATAGGGAGAACCGTTCTGGCTTCCTTTTCGTCATGAATGATAGCCGCATTCTTTTTCAAGGCTTGTGCAGGATCAAGGATCTTATCAAGAACCTTATATCGTACCTTTATCAGTTTTAATGCCTTTTCAGCCATTACCTCACTTTCAGCCGCCACAGCCGCCACTCTGTCACCCACAAACCGGACCTTTTTATCAAGGATAAACGTATCATAAGGAGACGGCTCAGGATAACCCTGTCCTGCTGTTGTATGAGCTATACGCGGCAGGTCCTGATAGGTCAGGACAGCATGAACTCCTTTTGATTTCCGGGCCAGGGTAACATCAATCTTTTGGATGAGAGCATGGGCATGGGGGGAGAAGAGAATTTTTGCATAAAGCATATGGGGAAGATCGATGTCATCAGTGAATTGGGCCTTTCCTGTAGACAGCCCGAGCCCGTCGATCTTTTGGATATTCTTACCCACATATTTGTATGCTGTTTTATGTTTTTTCATGATATTCTCCCATTTTCTTTTATTAATTTTACTTTAGATCCATATAGAATTGTTTTTCGTTTATGGTTCATCGTTTATCGTTTTGGAAAAAGCAAACCAAAAACGATGAACGAAGAACTACGAACATAGTATACTTTATCCATACCCTGTGGCTAAAGTTTATATTAATTTTAATAACAACTCCTTTATCTCATTTTTAGTAAAATCCCTGGGATTGTTCTTCCAACTGCCACCCTGGGCATCTTCAATAATACTATCGAGATCATCTATGGGGATAGAGAAAGATTTAAAGTCCCTTGGGATATGTAACACTTTGTTCATTTCAAAGATCTTTTCACAAAGATCCCCGGATGTTAGTTTATCAGAGCTTTTCTTGATCCCTAAAATATGGGATATGAGAATATATTTTTGTGGATTATGGTCAAAGTTCAAACGGGTAATATAAGGTAAAAGAATAGCGCAGACCATGCCATGGGGAAGGTCGTATCTTCCGCCAAATGGTCTGGCCAGGGCATGGACAACTCCCAGACCGGCATTGGCCAGAGCGACACCACTGAAATAACTGGCCATCTGTAATTTTAGTCCTTTTTCGTGATCTTTAGGATCTTTTATAAAACCTGTTATATTCTCCTTGATCAGACCCATCCCGTCCTGACATAACAGATCAATGAACGGGTGGGTTTTTTTACCGGTAAACGGTTCTATCAGCTGGGTCAGGGCATCCATGGCCGAAGAGGCAAGAACCAATTCAGGTGCTGTTGATAAAACAGATGGATCTAAAATAGCCACCTGGGGAAGTAATTTTTCGCTTCTCAGGCTTCTTTTCAATTTTTTCAGGCTGTGATTGATAACCGCATTTTTTGTTACTTCTGACCCTGTTCCTGCTGTAGTAGGAATGGCGATCATGGGAATGGGGTCACAGGATATCTTTTTGTGGTCCTTTTCGATCTCAAGGTACTCTGTGACAGACCCGACATGAGTTAACATACCGGAAATGGCTTTGGCCGTATCAAGACTGCTTCCTCCTCCCAGTCCGATGACAACAGAGGCCTTTAACTTTATCCCTATATTTTTTCCTTCATCAATTATTTCTGTTGTGGGATTGGGCCGGACCTGATCAAAGACTTTGTATGATATATGCTCAGCGACCAGGGATTGGAGCAACTTATCCAACAAACCCGATGCTGTGCCGGATTTTTTACCCGTTACCACGAGGGCTTTGTCACCCATCATCCGGCAAATTTTCCCTGTTTCAGACAGGGCACCAAGGCCATAAATCAGTTGTTTATTAAAAAAAACCGAGTTCATGATCGCTCACTAATTATAAAAATGTTAACAGCTTTATTTGTTTTGTCAATGTTTTTAAATTTAAAAAATCTTGATTTAGAAAAAATAGTTATTATATTATACCCAAAACAAAGGCTTTATCAGGAGGAGCAATGGCGAAAAAAAAGAAAGATGAATTAAAATCGGCCAGAAAGATAGCCGAAGAAAAAGCCAAAAAAGCCGAACAGAAAGCAAAAGAGAAAAAACCCCGGGAGGAAAAAGTATCTCAAGCCCGGTCAGATGAAACTCAAAAAACTTCAGAAAGATCACCCATGGACTTGACCTTTTCTTCTTATCTGATCATGCTGGGAGCTTTGGGGTGGCAGTTCTTGGGTAAAGTTCCTTCTCCTGCTACCGGGAAGATCGAAAAAGATCTTATGCAGGCTAAACAGATCATTGATCTGTTAGAGATACTGGAAGAGAAGACAAAGAATAATCTTTCTCAGGATGAAGGAAATATTCTACGTTCTACTCTGGTTAATTTGAGATTGAATTATGTGGAGGAAGCCAAAAAAGGAGGAACATCTTAAATGCCTTGCGGAAGAAAAAGAAAACTATCAAAGATCAAAAAGCACAAATTAAAAAAGAGAAGAAAAAGAGACAGGCATAAGAAAAAGAGATAAGGTGGCTGAGCTGAATGAAAAAAGATGATAAACTGGTAGAGAGATTCTCTGTATTAAAGAATAAATTAGTAAAAGAGATCGAAAAGGTCATTATTGGACAGAAGATAATTCTGGAGAAATTTCTTATCGCTCTTTTAGCCAGAGGCCATTGCATTTTAATTGGTGTTCCGGGACTGGCCAAGACCCTTTTAGTAAAAGCTCTGGCTTCGGCTCTGGATCTCAATTTTAATCGTATACAGTTTACACCGGATCTGATGCCTTCCGATATAACCGGGAGTGATATTATTCAGGAGACGAAATCCGGCAAGAGGGAATTCCAGTTTATTTCCGGCCCTGTCTTTGCTAATATTATCCTGGCTGATGAGATCAACAGGACGCCACCCAAGACCCAGTCCGCTCTTCTTCAGGCCATGCAGGAGAAGATCATAACGGTCAACGGGAGGACCTATTCGATCGATCTTCCTTTTTTTGTTCTGGCCACGCAGAACCCCATTGAACAGGAAGGTACCTATCCTCTTCCGGAAGCGCAACTGGACCGGTTCATGTTCAGTATCCATATAGATTATCCGGATGAAAAAAGTGAAAAGGAAGTCGCGAAAAAAGACACCTCAGATAAAATCAAATTGATCAAAAAAGTAATAAGCCGCAAGGATCTTTTGCAGATTCAGAGCATTGTGGAGGATGTCCCCATAGCGGATTATGTTCTGGATTATGCGGTCAAGATCATTAGGTTGACGCGACCTGATAAGAATAATCCGGTAAAACTCATCAATAGATTCGTGGAATGGGGAGCCGGTCCCCGGGCTGCCCAACATCTGGTTCTCGCCGCAAAGGTAAAAGCTCTATTGGACAAACGGTATTCTGTTTCACGAGAGGATATTAATTTTGTTCTTTCCGATGTTCTTTCACACCGGATCATCACCAATTTCAATGCCGAAGCAGAAGGGATCAAATCTGACCAGATCATTGATGAGATAAAAAAATTCTTGAAAAAGTAGATTATGCCCGTTAAAACAAGCCAATATATCCTGCCCCATAAGATAGCCAAACTTAAAAATCTTTCTATTAAGGCCAAGACCATTGTCGAAGGATTAATTACCGGGTTGCATAAAAGTCCCCATCATGGATTTAATGTTGAATTTAAAGAACACAGACAATACAATCCGGGAGATGATATAAAACATATTGACTGGCGGATCTTTGCCAAGACGGATAAATTTTTTATCAAGCGATTTGAAGAGGAAACGAATCTTTTTATCTATATCTTGCTGGATACAAGCCTTTCAATGGGTTTTAAATCGCCCAAATCATTGATTTCCAAGCTGGAATACAGCAAATACCTGACGGCCTCTATTCTGTATCTGGCACTTCTTCAAAACGATGCAGGGGGCCTGACACTTTTTTCAAAAAACATTACGGATAATTTTTCACCTAAAAAAAGTTATGCTTATATTAATGAAATAACCAAAACTCTTGAAACTGTGAAACCCGGAGCAAAAAGCGAATTTAAAAATAATTTCACAAAAATAGCCGAGCAGATCAAAAAGCGTTCTCTCATTATTATTGTTTCTGATTTTCTTGGAGACCTGCAGGATATTATTGATGGATTAAAGCACCTGAAAAGCAAAAAGAACGATATTTTGCTTTTTGTTATTCATGACAGAGCGGAATATGAATTCCCTTACAAAGACAACATAAAATTTATTGATATGGAAAAAAATAATTTTTTAATTTTAAACGCCTATTATATTAATGAAGAATACAGGAAAAATTTTTATCATCATTATGCCCAAATAAAAAGTTTTTCTTTAAAGTCAAGGATAGATTATTTCGCTTTTGATACTCAAACAGATTTTGGAGAAAGTTTGAACAATTATCTTATAAAAAGAAATGAAGTACGCTTCAGGAAATAAAGCCCGCAGATCAGCATTTGGCATGGCCTTCAAATGAGAAATCTTGTTAAATGACGGTCCGGGACTTTTTAATTTTCCCATTCGGGATAAAAAAGAACCCGGGAACAGAATTGACAGTGAAATATTTCCATTCCCTTTCTGATGTCATGAACGGTCTGCGGAGGGAGTGACATATAGCAACCGGTACAAACCCCGTTCTTGACTCCTACAATGCCTACCCCTTCCTTATTCCTGGCAATGTATTCGTAATCAGACAAAATCTGCGGATCGATCTTCGATGCCAGTTTATCCCTCTCTTTGGTTAATGTTTCCAGTTCCTTTTTATTAATATTTTCTTTTTCTGCAATTTTTGTTTCCAGCTCGGCAATATTTTTCTTTTCTGCTTCAATGATCTGTTCTTCTTCTTTTAACTCTTTTTTAAGATTATCGATCTGGTCGATTGTCTTTAAACCCTCATCTTCCATTTCGCTGATACTTTTCTTCGTGGCATTGATCTCGGCATCAATGGCATTCAGTTCTTTCGCGTTCTTTACCTGAGAAAGTTTGCCCTGGAGTTGCTTTAAATGGGCTTCTTTCCCCTTGATCTCACTTTCCATTTCCAAATGACTGACTTCTTTGGATTTGAGCTCTTTCTGTTTTTCTTCATAACTTTGAAGACGTGGTTCGAACTCTTCTTTTAATTTCTTTAATTCATTGGGCATCTTTTCCATCTCTTTTTTTGTGCTATAGATCTTTAGATCGATCTTTTGCAGATCCACCAGTTGTAAAAGTTGTTCTTTAATAGACTTCATCCCACCTCCTTAATAGAAATAAATAGGATCGGTATTAATATGAGAACATTCAAAAAGGATCTTTGAATCCAGAAAGATCTTTTTTAAATTTTGTTCCAGCAGGAATAACAGAACCTTTTCCGTATGATAATGCCCGGCATCGATCAGAGCGATGTTCATCTGTTCAGCCAGGGTGGCTGTGTGATATTTAATATCTGAAGTCAGCAGAACATCGATATGTTTATTGACGAGATCTTTTGTGATCAAGGATCCCCCTGACCCACCGCAGCTGCCAATTACTTTTACCTGTCGATCAAGTTCTCCAACATACCTGAGGTGCTTGATCTTTAATTTATCTTTGATGATTTCCATCACTTTTTTAAGTGCCAGAGGGGTCTCCAATTGGCCATAACTGCCCAGCCCGATATCAGGATTATGTAAATCTCTTTCGATCGGTTTGATTTTTTTCAGAGGAAAGATATCCGACAGAGCATGAAAATAGATCTTATCCAAATTCGTGTGCAATGCGATCAGAGCGATATTGGTCCGCAAGAGTTCTTTGATGGCATACGCGGTGTAATCTTCAAACGCCCGAAGATTGTGAAAAGGCCTGAAGATAAGGGGATGATGGGTTATGATAACATTAAAATTATTTTTTGAGGCGTATTCTATAATGCCGTGAGATACATCCAGGGTCAAGAGAACCCTTTTCACAATGACATTGTCATTGGCTATTTGTATTCCTACGTTATCCCATTTTTCCGCAAGGCAATAAGGAAATTTCTTTTCTAATTTTTCTGCGAATTGTACGAGACTATAATTTTTCAAACTAATATCCTTGGTACGCACACCATTTTATAAAAACATGTCTGGGCCCGCCAGGACTCGAACCTGGGACCCGTTGATTATGAGTCAACTGCTCTAACCAGCTGAGCTACGGGCCCTGTCTCTTTTACTATCATATAAAGTCCTTCGCGTTATTTATATAACATTTTTTTGCTTTGGAGTCAAGTAATTTTTAGTAAAATTTCATATTTTATGGCTTAATAAGATCCCGTGAAGAGAACAAATAGGAATTCCTATGCTCCAGGCTCAAAACAGGGGTTTTATATCATAGTCTTTTTGGGAATCAGGACCATCATTTTTATTGTTCTCTGATTCCCGCTTAAGAATGACCTCTATTTTTTGCTCTGCTTCCTCAAGCTTTTTCTTGCAGAACTTGGACAGTTTTATCCCTTCTTCAAAAAGCTCGATTGATTTATCCAGGTCAAAATTATCAGACTCAAGTTTAGAGACAATATCTTCCAGCCGTTTCATGGCCTGTTCAAATCCCGGTTCTTTTTTATTCATAAAAAGAAAGATAGAGCTTTAAATTGGAATGTCAACTTCAAGCCTCGTGGCAGGACAAGGCAGCGAGATATTTAACCGGAAAGATAATCCTTTAAAAAAGAGAATTTTTTTCTGATTTTTTCAAGGGCTTTCATTTCGATCTGGCGGATGGATTCCGGTGAAAGGCCGATGATTTCCCCGGTCTGCTTTAAACTGTAAATTTTACCGTCATGGAAACCAAATCTATATTTAATAATTTCAGCTTCTCTTTCCATAAGGGTTTTTAAAACCTGGCTTGTTTCCTCTTTTAACAGATTCCTTATAGCAATGGTTTCAGGATGATATTCCTCATTTACATAACCTGACATTAAAGACGGCTGAAAATTTTGCTTAATAGCCTCATTCAGGGAGATACAGGGAGCGAGGCAACCTAACAGCTCTTCCACTTTCTTCTTTTCAAGACCTGATTCAGATGATATTTCTTCTACGGTCGGGTATCGGTTCAGGGATTTCATGAGATGATTTAATCCTTTCTTAATGCGGATCAGCATTTCGCCTTTTCTCAAGGGAAGTTTTATGCTTTTCTGATGCTTGATCAGAAATCGGAAAATGGATTGCTTGATCCAGGCCGAGGCATAGGTGGAGAATTTTACATGTCTTTTATAATTGAATTTATCGACGGCGATGATCAACCCTACATTCCCTTCCTGAATAAGGTCCATAATATTAACACCAGGAATTAAGAAATGCATGGCAATTTTAATAACGAGTTTAAGATTGCATTCGATAAGTCTTTTTCGGGCTATTTGGTCACCCCGTGACACCTTCCTGGCGACCTTGTACTCTTCTTCGGGGGATAAAGGGGGATTTGATTTAAGGATATTGGTTATATAATATTTGTAATTATCTTCCCTTAACTCATACCTGGCTTTTTTCATAAGAATTACCTCCTTGCCTTCATCTGTATATTACTGCAATTAATATGCCATATTGTCCCGCGGGTTTTATGATTATTATTATTGATATATATACAATAATAAAATAACGATAAAAATGATGCTCCATGGCAAAGGCTCTATAATGCTTTTATTACTCTCATCATGTATAATATTTACTCAAAGGATAATAAATGCAATAATTTGCATTTTATCATCCGGAGGGTAAAAATTTCTTGAAAACGAAGACCTGACCGTTATATTAGGAAGAACGTGAGTGATAAAAAATGGCCAGACTATTATTAAAAGATGGATTTGTGGTTTTTCCCGATAAAATACGCAAAGTTGATCTATTACTGAAGGATAAAAAAATCGAGTCCATCAAACCTTCCCTTGATCGGAATCAAGCCAATATTATATCTGTCAGGGACCGGTATATCCTGCCGGGCGGGATCGATGTCCATACCCACATGGAGTTGAAGGTAAAAAATAACATGGTCTGCTCGGACGATTTTTATACCGGGTCAAAGGCCGCTCTCAAAGGTGGCATAACAACTTTTTTTGGATTTGCTTATCAGGATAAAAAAGAGACCCTGCTCAAGGCTTACCGGCGTACTTATAAGAGCGCTTTAAAAAAAAGCCAGTGTTCTTTTCGCCTTCATGCCGGGATTTTAAACGTTGAGATGAATATTGAAAAGCAGATCGCCCAATGTATAACAAAGGGCGTAAGGACCTTTAAGGTCCATTTAAACGATCCTGATGTGGACAGCGGCTTTTTATTAAGAATATTTAAAATCATATCCCGATATAAAGGAATATTACTTGTACATTGCGAGGATGGAAAAATCGTTCAGCATAATACATCAGAGTATGTTCGTTCGAATAAGAAACAGATACGATTTTACCCCCAAACAAGGAAAAATTTTGTTGAAACGATATCTATTGATCTGGTCATTCAATTGGCCAGAGAGTTTGGCACGAGGATCTATATTGTTCATGTAACCACCCGTGAGGGGTTAATGTCGATTGAAAGAGCTAAAAAAGAAGAGTCCCTGTGGGTCGAGGCGGAGACAACACCCCATTACCTTTTATTAAATGAATCATTATACAGAAAGGATCAGTCCTATCTCAATACCTGTACACCGCCTTTCAGAAGCACATCTGACAATAAAGCCCTCTGGGAAGGTTTGAAAAAAGGTATTATTAAGGTCGTCAGCACTGACCACTGCCCTTTTTTAAAGGAGCAGAAAGCCAGGGGTATGGATGACTTTACGAAATTACCCTATGGGATAGGCGGAATAGAAACCCTTTATCCTCTCATGCTGTCTGAGGGTACCAAGAGGGCTATGAATTATTCACAGATAAGCAATCTAATATCCTACAATCCTTCAAAGATATTTAATCTTTATCCGTTAAAAGGTGTTATCCGTCCCGGATCGATCGCTGATCTGGTGATTTATAATCCGAAACAGTCTTATCGACTGACTAAAAACGATCTTGTTTCTCATTGTGACCATTCACCTTATGAAGGCTGGAAGATAAATGGTAAAATTGAAAAGGTGATATTTGAAGGAAGGATTATCAGTACCCAGTAATTATGTTTTTTTAAAACTTGTACATAGTATTGAAAGAGCTTGACAAGCGTTTTAAAAATAATATTATAAACCTTTCAAAAATGTGGTATTCAGGGCTTAAAATTAAAACATTTCGAACTGGCGGTGTGCATCCTCATGAATACAAGGGATTGACCGAAGAATGTTCGATCATCAATTTTCCCGTACCACAGAAAGTGATCATTCCTTTATCCCAGCATATTGGTAAAACAGCAAAGGCCCTGGTAAAAAAAGGGGATATGGTTTCTGAATATCAGCTCATCGGCCAGAAAGACGGTAAGATATCGGCTAATGTGCATTCCAGTATCCCTGGAAAGGTTGTTGATGTCGTTATGGCCTGTATTTTGAATTATCAGGTTCTGTCTGTTGTTATCCAACTGGAAGGTGAGTTTAAAACCGGAAATCTCAAGAAAGATGAGTGGGAGCCCTTGAAAAAAGAAGAGATCCTGAAAAGGATTGAATCAGCCGGGATTGTGGGAATGGGGGGAGCCGGGTTTCCGACTGATTTTAAATTATCTCCGCCTCCGGATAAGAAGATAGATACGCTTCTGGTTAACGGGGTAGAATGCGAGCCTTACCTCACTTCCGATTACAGGCTTATGATGGAAAAGACCGATGAGATCGTGGAAGGGATCAAGATAGTGAAAAAGGTACTGGGTGTTCGAACCGTTTTTTTAGGGATTGAACTGAATAAGAAAAAGGCCATAAAAAAATTCAAAGACAGGCTTACTTCGGAAAGTAATATCCATGTTGTTCCTCTGAAAGTAAAATATCCTCAGGGCGGGGAAAAACAGCTGATAAAAGCGATTTTGAAACGGCAGGTTCCCTCCGGCGGATTGCCTTTTGATGTAGGTGTTATCGTCAGCAATATCGCCACGGTTTATGCTGTTCGTGAAGCGGTTCTCTTTCAGAAACCTCTGACAGAGAGAGTCGTTACAGTCGCAGGGACGATCGTTGAAAAATGCGGGAATTATAAAATAAGGGTCGGGACAACGGTCAGTGAGGTGATCAAGGAGGTTGGGATCCATGGCCCTATTGGCAAGGTTATTATGGGAGGCCCTATGATGGGAATCAACGTATCAACTGTTGAAGCTCCTGTTATGAAAGGTACTTCAGGCATACTTTTTTTTAGTGAAAAAGAGGCGCGGAGTATAGATTATTCCTTTTATAAACCCTGTATCCATTGTTCCAAATGTCTTGAGGCGTGTCCTGTTAATTTAAATCCCAGTATGCTTTCCATCCTGGGTGAGATGGAGAAATGGGAGGATATGAAAGGGTATCATCTTCAGGATTGCATCGAGTGCGGATGTTGCAGTTTTGTCTGTCCGTCCAGGCGTCCTATTGTGGGATGGGTAAAGGCCGGAAAAGCTCTTTCGGCTTAAGGAGAAATATGTATCGTTTAAGTGTATCACCACATATTCACTCAAAGGCGAGTGTTTCCAGGATCATGTGGACTTTTATAGTGGCCCTGATGCCGGCTATGGCAGCCTCGATCTGGTTTTTTGGGCCCAGAGCCCTGTATCTTGAAATTATATCTGTGGCCACAGCGGTCATAACGGAATTATTAACAGGATTGTTATTAAAAAAAAGGATCACCCTCTCAGATGGGTCTGCCGTTATCACAGGGCTTTTAGTGGCTTTTAATATGCCTGTTTCTGTTCCTTATTATGTTCCGATTGTTGGTTCATTTTTTGGAATTGCGATTGTCAAACAGTTATTTGGCGGTCTGGGATATAATATTTTCAATCCGGCACTGGCCGCCAGGGTCTTTGTTATGTTTGCCTGGTTGCCGGAAATGACCACCTGGAATGCTCCTCTGACAACCAGCGGTTTTTCAAAATTGGCCGGGTTTAATTTTTCCATCGATACAATAACAACTGCCACACCCCTGGCCATTGCCAAGATGAAAGGTATGGCTGGATTGTTAACCGAGTTCGGATCAAAAATGGGCATGTATAAAGATCTGTTTTTAGGGAAATGCCCGGGATGTATTGGTGAAACATCAGCCCTGGCTCTTCTTTTAGGGGCCGGATTATTGTTATTAACAAAGATCATAAGATGGCCGATCCCTTTATCCTATCTGGCGACAGTAGTCTTGATCTGCCTTCTATCCGGAAATGACCCCATATTTCATCTGTTATCAGGCGGACTAATATTAGGGGCTTTTTTTATGGCCACTGATTATGTAACCAGTCCGATGACCCCAAAAGGTATGATCCTCTTTGGTGTGGGGTGTGGACTTGTTACTATGGTTTTAAGGTTAAAAGGAGGTCTGCCGGAAGGGGTCTCGTTCTCGATTCTTTTTATGAATGCCCTGGCTCCTCTCATTGACCGATATTTTAAAAATCCCGTTCTAGGGGTAAAAACATGAAGATACAGGAATTAAGCAAAGGTTTATTTAAAGAGAACCCTATTCTTGTTCTCATGCTTGGTTTATGTCCGACTCTGGCTGTTTCTACAAAAGCCATATATGGCATCGGTATGGGCGCCGCTGTTATTTTTGTATTAACCTGTTCCAATGTGATCATTTCTCTTATCAAGGATTTTATTCCTGACAAAATAAGGATTCCCAGTTATATCGTGGTGATCGCCACTTTTGTAACAATCGTGGATTATGTTATGAAAGCTTACACACCGGAGCTTCATAAATCCCTGGGCATTTTTATCCCTCTCATTGTCGTCAACTGTATCATACTCGGCAGAGCAGAGGCCTTTGCTGCGAAAAAAAATGTGCTTGACTCTTTTTTCGATGGTATTGGTATGGGATTGGGATTTACCCTGGCCCTTACCCTGATCGCTGTTATAAGGGAGATTCTTGGAGCCGGAACTATCACCTTGAAGCTTTTAGGTTATGGCTGGATCGTTGAAATACCTCATTTAAATCCCATGATTGTTATGATCCTGCCACCGGGAGCTTTTATCACGATCGGTTTAATACTGGGATTTTCTAATATTCTGAAAAAGCGATAAGAATTAAAAGAATACAAGGAGTTTTGAAAAGGACTTTGGAGTTTTCATGGAGCATTATTTGATTATCATTGTCAGCGCGGCTTTTATCAATAATTTTGTTCTCTCCCGTTTCCTTGGACTATGTCCTTTTATCGGGGTATCGAAAAGGCTGGACTCGGCGCTGGGTATGGGAATGGCGGTTATCTTTGTTTTAACCTTTGCTTCTGTGATCACCTATATGATCCACCGTTTCCTCCTTCTTCCTTATCATTTGGAATTTTTAAAGACCATTTCTTTTATTTTGGTTATTGCCACGCTGGTGCAGTTCGTTGAAATGGTGATCCATAAGACGGCACCGACCCTTTACGAGTCTTTAGGTATTTATTTGCCTCTCATTACCACCAATTGTGCTGTACTGGGAGCGGCTCTTTTGAATATTAATGAGAATTATAACCTTCTGGAAAGCGCTCTTAATGGCTTTGGGGCCGGTGTAGGGTTCACTGTCGCTTTAATACTGATGGCCAGTATAAGGGAAAAACTCGAACTGGCCAGAGTTCCCCGGAGTTTCAAGGGGGCTCCTATCACCTTTATTATTGCCGGGATCCTTTCCTTAATATTTTTATGTTTTAAAGGAATTATTGCGGAGTAAAATATCAAGTAATATTTTAAAGCGCAGAGTGAGTACAAAGTGCAAAGTAATTTTTCGGAGTAATAAATGACATTATTGATCATTATATCAGCCGCCAGTATCGGAGGATTGGGTCTTTTCTTTGGTATTATTTTGGGAATAGCGGCGAAGTTTTTTAAAACTGACATGGATTCAAGGATCAAAGATATCGAAGAGATCCTGCCGGGCATAAACTGCGGAGCCTGCGGTTTCCCAGGATGCTCGGGTTATGCCAAAGCCCTGGTGAAACAGGATGTGGATATATCACTGTGTATTCCGGGAGCCAGCCAGGTACAGGCCAGGATCGCTGCGATCATGGGCAAAGAGACAAAAGATAAAGAGAGTCTGATCGCCAAGGTAAGGTGTGTAGGGGATAAAGATACCGTTGCCAGAACAGGGTATTATCTGGGTGTAAAAAGCTGTTCGCTGGCACAGATCACTGTCGGTGGTGATAAAGCCTGTGCTTATGGATGCCTGGGTTATGGGGATTGTGCGGCGGTCTGTCCTTTTGATGCTATTCACATGGGTAAGGACAAACTTCCTCATGTTGACGAAAAGAAATGCACAGGCTGTGGGCTTTGCGTCAAAGCCTGTCCAAGAAATATTATAGAGATGGTCAATAAAAGAGATTATTTCTTTATTAAATGTGTTTCAAAGGATTTTGGCCCTGCCGTTTCTAAAGTATGCAAAAAAGGATGCATTGGTTGTGGCATCTGCGCTCGTGTGAACAATAATGAGGGGATCAGAATGGAGAATAATCTTCCGGTTGTTGATCATAAAGAATTTAAAGGGGATGTAACCGGGGCGCAAAAGTGTCCCACCAGGGTGATAGAGTTTTTAAAAGAGAAGTGGGAGGAAAAAAAGCATGAAAAAGATTAAAGGGAAGGTATGGAAATTCGGTGAAAACATCAATACCGATGAGATTATCCCGGCCCGCTATTTAAACACAGATGACCCGAAGGAACTCGCCAGCCATTGTATGGAGGATGCTGATCCGGAATTCATAAAAAAATACAGCCAGGGGGATATTATAGTGGCCGGTAAAAATTTTGGTTCCGGGTCCTCCCGCGAGCATGCTCCTTTAAGTATAAAAGCCGCTGGTATTGCTTCTGTTGTGGCTGACTCCTTTGCCAGAATTTTTTACCGCAACGCGATCAATATAGGGCTCCCTATTTTATCCATAGCAGGGATATCAGAAAAGGTGGACCAGGGAGATGAGTTGGAGATCGATTTTGCTAATGGAGAAGTGAAAAATATAACCAAAAACCAAACTTATAAAGCTGATCCCTTTCCTGAATTTATGCAACAGATCATTAATTCCGGCGGTTTGATGAGCTATATTATGCAGGAGGGTCAATAGGAAACGAGCATGTCTCCCAGATCGCTGTTTTTGATCAAATTAACCCTTAGAGATCTTGTATCTCCGGCATTGATCTTTATCTTTTTGTTTCTTTTTTGAAGATACTCGCTTATATCTTTGAAATAATTGACCTGTTCAAGGCCAAAAAGTTTAATCCCATTAATGTTAAAAATGACCTTGGAAATTTCAGAGGTTAATTTTTTTTCGACTTCCTGGACGATCAGGGAATTGTCTGTTTTTTCATAATCTCCGGTCAGGGCTACAGTTAAGATATTCTCTGTTATTTTCATGTTAATATTCAAATTGGAATTGATCTGATGTTCGGATTTGAAATTTTGATACATCTGATCGATACGCTTGACCAGTTCATCAACATCAAAGGGCTTGGCCAGATAATCTTTTATGCCCAGTTTGAGCAGTTTAAGCACGATCTCTTTATTGGTATGAGCTGATATGATCAGGATGGGTATATTTTTCGTCTCCGGTGAATCTTTTAGTCTTACACAGGTCTGGTAACCGTCCAGGCGGGGTAACATGATATCCATAATGATAACATCAGGATGTTCCTGTTTGGTTTTGGACAGCGCTGAATAACCATTATCTGCTTTTAATACAATGAATTTTCCTTCCAGGGTCTCTTCCAGCAGATCCAGAACATCAGGATCATCATCGACTACCAGTATTTTCTTTTCTTCCATAATTAGCCCCCTGATCAGAGATTCGTTCCTTAAATAAATATTACTGCAACTTTTATACCACTTTTATATATTTCGTAATAATTAAAAAATGTAAAAATGATAATTACAGCTCATATAATAGGGCAAAAAGGGAAAACCCGGCAAAATGCTGCGTTAATAAAAAAGGATGAGTAGTTTTTAAGCAGCGGGAGGTTAATTAATATACAATGGGATTTCCTGTTTAAAAGGATCGGATTTATCAAAAAGGGGTAAGGCATCCTTAATGTGATAGTAGTTGACCCTATGTTAAATTATATTATATTAATTTTAGACCGTTCACTTAATTGATCCAATGTAAAATATATGGCTATAAAAAATTTCTATGATTTATTAAACCTTGACTTTCAGGCTTCCACAGAGGCGGTCAAGCGACATTACAGGATACTGGTAAAACGGTATCATCCGGATTCCGGTTGTGAAGAGGCTTCGGAAGAGATGTTCAGACTGATAACACAGGCCTATAAGATATTAACGGATGAAAAAAAACGACTGAAATATAATGAAAAGCTTTTCAGGATAAAAGTAAAAAAACCCCGGGTGCAGATCCCCAGGCCCAAGATCAAGGTCATCTATTCTCGTTCACTGGGTGTCCTGGCCAAACGGGGATTTTTTATTACCCGATTAAGTTCAAAAGCCCGAAGGAAAAGAGACATTAAATATGATATAGAAGTCTTTATTGATTATTATCAGGCACAGAAAGGGGGTGTCATCGATATTTTTGTTCCCACAAAGTATCCTTGCCCGTACTGTCAGGGCAGTGATCACTATTGCCGTTTGTGTGAAGGGAAGAGCTATATTATACGTTCGCAACCGATCAAAGTACTGGTCCCGGCTTCACCGGCTTCGGGTGAGATCTTTGAGATCGATCTGGGAAAGATAAAACAAAAAAATTGTGCCGTTATCCGGGCTCAGAAATTACGGATCAAGATCATCCTGTCCCATCAAAAGACCACCTTCAAACAATTGCCGGGATGAATATATAATGAATTTTTACAAAGGTAAATACTTTATTTTCCTCCGTTCCTCATCCTCTCCTGCTTTCATCAAGTTCAAAGGCAAAGACGAACAATATTTTTCTGCCAATACGTTTCTGGGTGAAAAGATCTTATGCTATGCTATTCAGGACATCAAAATAGGGAAGGAAGAGATCCTCTATGAGTCGTCTGTTCCTTTTCCTGATTTTGAAGTAGCCGGTGTATTAACCCATTATCGAATCGACCAGAAGATAAATTATATGATCTTTAATCCCAGTCAGAGATCCTTTGATATCAAGATCATTGTTACAGATCAGGCAGGATATATTCGATTTAATAAAACTCATATATTCTATAACCATACAGGATGGATCAATGAGAGTTTTTTCCTGGTACGGGAAGGGGATTACAGAATGCTTTTTTATCTGGATGGACAATTCATTTTTTCAAAGAACCTTTCTGTTGAAAAGAAAAAAAATACACCTGTGATCGATATCATTCATTCCGATGGAGAGAAGATTCAATTTAAATTATTCAGCGATAAGGACGAGATTGTCTCTGATCTGCAGGTCAAGGAGGAATCGATTGTCAACGGGAAGAAGATCTGTCGAACCATTGAAGAGAAGATCCCCACAAAACGCAGTATGCTGTATGTTCCTGTAAAAAAGGTATTCGAAGACATAGACCGGCTTGGTATGATTTCCAGGCTGGCTTTGGACGGGAAGTTCAACCCTCAAGGTGTATTCAAGATCATCTCGGCTATGAAAGAGATGAATGAAATGGAGGAAATAAAATTCATTAAAAATCTTTTCACCAGCGATCCTGATATAGCCTACGCTTTGACAGAAGAGATCTTTGACTATGAATTATTATTTAATATCCCTGTCCCCCAGGCTCGGGAGATATTAGACAACATGGACGATGATCTTGTCCTTTTGGCTTTCAAAGGAGCTCTGGAAAAGAGGAAAAGATTTTTTCAGGATAATATTTCGCAGAAGAGATGGGACCTGCTCAAGCCCCAGATCAATGATAAGAAGATCCTGTCGGAAAGAGAATATCATATTGTAAAACAAAAGATAGGAACTCATGTACGCAGTTTTTTCCAGAAAAGATACGGGTGTCTTATCGAGATTCAGCATCCGGCAGAGAAAAGAGCCAAGATCCAGTCGATCTATAACAAAGTCATATATGATGAAACGCGGAAACTCTATACCTATTTTTTACCGCCGGTTGATTCAGCGGGTTATTATACAACCACGTTCGATCTTGAAGACGATCAGCAGCTGGCTATCATCGGGAAGCGGGATAAAAAAGAGGAAATGATCTTTTATGAATACTGTCACTATGAAACGGAAGCGTTCTGGGAGATCGTTACGGTGGATGAGAAATTCATACACTTTCATTTCTCACATGACCTCTCAGATCTGCAGGTCATTGTGCTTGACGAAAAAGGCAGACTGGCCTGTCTGTTTGAGACAGAAAGGATTTATCAGGACGAGATCATCAGAGTAAAATATCATTTCCTTAACCGATGCCGGGTGTTGATCGGAGGGGTCTGTAAAAAAGAAAAAAGGCTTGTAGAGGCTGATGTCTTTCTTTTTATTTTTCCCAATAGAAAAAAAACCTTTTTTATTCCGGAATATTCTATCCCCGGGGAAAAATTGCCCCTGAGCGATCTGAGCGCAAAGAGAGGAAGGCTTTTTGTTTCGACAACAGATATCGGTATTTTCTACAATGATCTTTATCATAATTTTATTGAATTGAGCCGGGCCAGAGATGTAACCATACCGCTTGATCAGAAGGGGGGAGAAAAAATATGCTTCATCGAAGATCAGGAAAAGGATTTTGTTCCCAATATGTTGCACAATACTGTTGAAAAGATACAGATCTTTTTTCATGAGGGAGGGGAACTCGATATCGCCTCGAGTGTGGTTTATCTTTTTCATCCGGTCGTCGCTTATTTTATATCTTATAAAAATAACAACGAAGGCAAAATCATTATCTATAATCCTTCCCAAAAGCTTTGTGAATATGAGATCAAGATCGATACAGATCTTGTTTCAGAAAAAGGGACTTTCAAAGCTGAACGGTTTACAACAGAAGTCAAATTTCAAAATTATATTTTTATTAGGATCAAGAATATCTACGGACGGTTCCAGTACGGGCTGGAGCGACAAAAAGGGGGTCAGGATGAAAGCGTGATCGACATTGTTAAAAAACAGGGAAGGGAAGAACTGCTTGAACTGGTAAAGAAATGGCTTTCTCTTGAAAAAGAATATAATCTTTTACATTTGTTGTTGGCTATCAAGATAGCCTTTCTTCAGAATGATGAGACAGCTTTGAGATTTCTTCTTCATAACCTTGATGATCAATTTGAAAAGGATGGGCTTTTACGACTGAAGGTGTCACATGAATATAACAGGAATGATACAGCTCTGGCTTTGGAATATTTGGGGATATTCATGAAGGGAAAAAACGAAGATATGTATAATTTGACCATGAACGCGCTGGAGCATGTCAGAAAGGATGATATAAGATCACCTTCTTTGTGGATATACGGGAAACGATTTTCTGAAGAATATGGACGGAGAATAAGATATATAAAAGAAAAATTAAAGGGCCCAATGGCCCTTTCGGCCGAACATAGCCTGAGCCTGTATCACAGTATCCTGTTTACGAAATGGAAAAAGGAAAAAACAAAAATAGAGCTGAAGCCCGTCGTGTTTGCCAGGGATTTTTATTTAGAACGGGCACACATGGTACTGGACATCTATCTGCTTGGTTCACCTTTCCGATCATTACAAAAAGCAAAGGGATTCATCTAATGTTATCACTGTCATTAAATTGGCTCAAGAAAGAACCGATTGTGAGAGATGACATCAGGATGGTGAAGGAGATGGGATTCAACAGGGTGGAGTTGCACTGGTATTATCCACAAGAATACCTTGCGGCATTAAAACGTGACCTTGAAAATGAGAATGTCAGGACCCCGTCAATACACAATCCTCTTTCCTTCAGGGGATGTGATGTCAATGTTGATCTGGCCCATAAAGACAGGAGAGTCAGAGAAGCATCAATAAAAGTCACAAAGAAGACCATTGAGGCAGCCGTCTTTCTCGGCGCCGAGTATGTGGTCCTTCACGTGGGGAACATTGATTTTTCAGATTTTGAAGAAGATAAAGATCTTGTTTTCGAGCTGTACAGAAAAGAGAACAGGATCACACCTCCACTTGAGAAACTCAGAACAAAATTTATACAGTACAGGCAGGATCATGCTCCTGTTCATTTAAAGTTTTCCAAACAGAGTCTGGAGGAGCTTTTGACTTTTGCCGGCTCCCGTGGGATAAAACTGGGAATTGAATCACGGTATTATCCCCATGAGATCCCATCCCTTGAAGAGATAAAAGAGATAATAGAATATTTTAACGACCCCTTTATTGGTTTCTGGCATGATGTGGGGCATACAACAGTTCAGGAGCGCCTGGGCTTTTATACAACGGGTGAACATCTTGCCACCTTGCATCCTTATATTTTTGGATTTCATCTTCATGATATAAAAGAAAATCTGCGGGATCATCTGGCCCCCGGACAGGGAGGATTCGATTTTTATACCCTTAAAGAGTATGTAAAAAAGGGCAGGCCTCTGGTTCTGGAAGTTTTTCATGCTACGAAAAAAGAGGTCCTTGATGGACGTATTCTTCTGGAAAAAATATTGGGTCTTTAAAACCAGAGACAGGTAAGTACAAAGTCCGAAATCTTTCATAGCACGCGGGTCGAATCCCAGCCCTCCTGACGAATTCGACCACAACGTTAGAGGTTTATAGCAATACAGCGGTCAAATCTTTACCATCCATGGATTTGACCCGATGTACTTTTTGTACATAGAATTTCGAACCTGTTTAAAACCCCTTGACATTTTTAAAAAAGGAGTTATCTTATAGACGTATGAATCTGCGGGAGTAGCTCAGTTGGTAGAGCGTCACCTTGCCAAGGTGAATGCCGCGGGTTCAAGTCCCGTCTCCCGCTCATAGGATTTTTTTACTATGAAAGTTGACGCTCAAGTAGTGAATAAAGAAGCTACAAAAGCGGTTTTATCCGTGGAAGTAGATGAAAAAAGTGTGACTGATCAATTTGCACAAGTTTCAAGAATTTTTCAGGAAAAATCCAATATTAAAGGATTTCGACCGGGAAAAGCTCCCCTTGATATAATAAAATCCAAATTTAAAGACCAGATCAACCATAATGTCCTTGAGAATTTATTGACACCGGCTATTCAGGAATCTCTCTCATCCGCTCAATTAAAGCTATTTGCGTCTCCCAGGGTTCGAGATATTCAGATATCAGAAGGAAGCCCTTTGAAATTCAATCTGGAGATCGAATTACAGCCTGAAGTTGAATTGTGCAAGTACAAGGATTTAACTTTTCACAGGGACGAGTACAAGGTCGATCAAAAAGATATAGACACAGAACTGGAAAAATTGAGGAATCATTATGCCGATTATATTACAAAGGACAATAATATTGTAGAAGAAAGTGATATTGTAACCTTGAAAATGGAAACTTTCCATAATGGAGAGATCGTCAAGGAGTATACAACAGAAAATTATAAGACAGAGATGGATAAAACCAAGATCATGGATAAGATCTTTAATGCTGTCATACGGTCCCGTGTCGGTGATATAAAGGAAGTTGAAGTGGAATATCCCCAGAATTTTACGGATCAGATGCTGGCCGGAAAGAAAATTCAATACAAGATTACCATTAAAGAATCTAAAAAAAAACAGCTGCCTGAACTGGATGACGAATTTGCCAAAGATGTGGGTGAATATAAAAAGATAGATGAACTGACACAGGCTATAGAGCATCAGCTGGTTGATGCCGGAAAAGCAAGGGCCGAGCAGAATCTGGAAAATTCGATCATAGAAAAGGTCATACAGGACTCTAAATTTAAAATTCCTGAAAGCATGATCGATGCCCAGTATAACTATCTTTATAATGACTGGCAGAGGTCTTTGCAATCTCGAGGATATAATGTAAATGACATGATACAGAAAAAAGTGATCAACCCGGAAAAGATACAGGCAGAGATGCGAAAGTCAGCCTTAAAGGATTTAAAGGTATATCTGGCTTTAAAGAACATCAGGGAAAAAGAGAATATCCAGGTGGCTGAAGATGAGATCGATGATGAAATAAAGAAATATGCCCAAAAATACAATAAAAAATTTGAAGAATACAAGAAACAATTTAACGAGCAGGCCATAGAAACGATAAAACAACAGATAGGAAATATAAAGGCCATTAATTTTTTAAAAGAGAATAACAAGATCAAAAAAGGCAAAAAGTTAAAATTTGAGCAGATCATGAAAACGGAGGTGTCATCTTGAACCTTGTTCCCATCGTTGTAGAACAGACAGCCAGAGGTGAGCGAGCCTTTGATATTTATTCCAGGCTTTTAAAAGAGCGGATCATTTTTATTTCAACCGCTATAGATGAAGATTTAGCCAATCTTATTGTTGCTCAAATGCTTTTTCTGGAGGCAGAAGATCCGGAAAAGGATATTTTTCTGTATGTCAATACGGCCGGTGGCATGGTAACAGCCGGATTGGCTATTTATGATACAATACAGTATATTAAACCCGATGTATCGACCATCTGTATCGGTCAGGCTTCCTCCATGGGAGCCCTTCTGTTGGCTGCCGGTACCAAAGGCAAGAGATTTTCTCTACCCAACTCCAGGATCATGATTCATCAGCCTTTGGGTGGAGTTCAGGGGCAGGCCACAGATATTGATATTCAAGCTAAGGAAATTTTAAGAATGCGCGATTTACTTAATAAGATACTGTCCAATCATACAGGACAGAAGATAGAAAGGGTAGCCAAGGATACAGACAGGGATTTTTTTATGTCGCCTGAAGAGGCCAAGGAATATGGGATCATTGATCAGGTCATTCATAAAAAAATAGTTAAAAGAGCCAAGGAGTAACGCTATGCCTAAATCCACAAAGCCTACTGAAGAAGTAAAGTGTTCCTTTTGTGGCAAGAAAGAAAGCGAAGAGCTGTACAAGATCATACAGGGACCCGGTGTATTTATATGCAGTGAGTGTGTTGAGCTGGCTAAACAGATTGTGGATGAAAATTACAAATTTCATGAAAAAGAAGCCATTCACCGTTTGCCGAAACCGGCAGAGATAAAAAAATATCTGGATGAATATATTGTGGGACAGGATTATGCTAAAAAGGTCATCTCCGTAGCCGTGTACAATCATTATAAACGGATACAGTTCAATACAGCCAAACGCCAGAGCAACACAAAAGACAATATCGATATTGAAAAGAGTAACATTCTTTTGATCGGACCGACGGGCAGTGGTAAAACCCTTATTGCCAAAACACTGGCTAAAATATTGAATGTCCCTTTTGCCATAGCCGATGCCACCTCTCTCACGGAAGCGGGTTATGTGGGAGAAGATGTGGAGAATATTCTTCTAAGGCTTATTCAGAATTCCGAAGATGATGTATCAAAAGCAGAGATGGGTATTATCTATATTGATGAGATCGACAAGATCGCCAGAAAAACAGACAGTCCCTCCATTACCCGGGATGTGTCCGGTGAGGGTGTTCAGCAGGCTTTACTCAAGATTTTAGAGGGGACTCTGGCCAATGTCCCTCCTCAAGGCGGAAGGAAACATCCTCATCAGGAATTTATAAAGATCAATACGGATAATATTCTTTTTATCCTGGGAGGAGCGTTTATTGGGCTGGATGACATCATTATGAAAAGGATCGCTAACTCATCCATGGGATTCGGGGCTGATATTAAATCAAGAAAAGATAAAGACAAAAGTATCGGTACTATACTCAGGAATGCCAACCCTGATGATCTCGTCAAGTATGGTTTTATCCCGGAGTTTGTCGGGCGAATTCCCGTTGTCTCTGTTTGTGATGCTTTAACGGAAGAAGATTTTATAAAGATATTGACCAAGCCGAAAAACTCACTAGTCAAACAGTATCAAAAGATATTCGAGATAGAAGGAGTGAAATTAACCTTTTCTGACAAGGCTTTGGACACAGTAGCCCATCTGGCCATCAAGAGGCAGACAGGAGCCAGAGGCCTTCGTTCTATATTAGAGCAGACCATGCTGGATATTATGTATGAACTTCCCTCTATTAAGAATATTTCCGAGTGTATTATTACAGAAAAGACGATATTAAAGAAAGAAAAACCAAAATTAAACTTTTTTCAAGCCATAGAGGCTAAAGGCGCATGAAGATCATTGGGACCTCAAAAGACAAAAATAACAAGACGAAAGATTTTTTAGATGAACCTGACAAGATATATCCCGTTATCCCTCTTAAGAATCTTGTTGTTTTTCCTTCCATGGTAACTCCCTTTATTGTGGGGAGGAAATTTTCCATCACCGCTATTGAGACTGCCATGAAAATGGATAAAAAAATAGTTCTGGTGATGCAGAAGCGCGCCAATGTGCAGAGTCCTTCAGCCAAAGATCTTCATAAAGTAGGAACGATCTGTGAGATCCTGCAGATTCTGAAAATCCCGGATGGGACCATCAAGGTCCTTGTTGAAGGTTTGAAAAGAGCGGAAATAAAAAAGGTCTTTACCCAGGGAGAGGCCTTCACGGCCAAGGTGTTCATCCCCCCGGTCAGGATTGATAAAAATCAGGAGATGGAGATCGAAGCCCTGGTGCGGAATGTGGTTCAGCTCTTTGACAAGTATTCCAAGTTGAATAAAAAAATACCTCCTGAAACGATCGTGACCACAATGAATACAGATTCGGCTGAAGATATGATCGATATCATAGCCAGCCAGCTGGGGTCCAAACCTTCATCCAAGCAAAAGTTATTATCTATTTTTGATCTTACCGGCCGCTTGAAGGAATTAACGCAATTATTACAGAAAGAGATTGAAATACTCAACGTAGAAAAGGATGTTCAGGAGAAAGTCCGTGATAATATGCAAAAAACCCAGAGAGAATATTACCTGCAGGAACAATTAAAGGTGATCAAAAAAGAGCTGGGTGAAAAAGGGGAATACCTTGACGACATCACCGAGCTGAAAAAAGCGATTAAAAAAGCCAAGTTGCCGAAAGAGCCATTGGAGAAATGCAAAAAAGAGATCGCCAGGCTGGAAAAGATGCCCCCGATGTCAGCTGAAGCTTCTGTCATACGGACTTATATTGACTGGATCCTGGATCTGCCCTGGCATTATAAAACAAAGGATCAGAACGATATCAAAAAGGCCGCTAAAATACTGGATGAAGATCATTATGGATTAAAGAAAGTCAAAGAGAGGATTCTGGAATATATGGCGGTCCGTCAGATCGCTGATAAATTAAAGGGGCAGATACTCTGTTTTGTGGGCCCTCCCGGGGTGGGAAAGACATCACTGGCTCGTTCTATTGCCCGGTGTTTGAATCGTAATTTTGTCAGGATATCTCTTGGCGGCGTAAGGGACGAAGCTGAGATAAGAGGCCATAGAAGGACTTATGTCGGGGCCTTGCCCGGCCGTATCGTACAGGGAATGAAGAAGGCCAAATCGAAAAATCCTGTCTTTTTAATGGATGAAATAGATAAAATGAGCACAGATTTCAGAGGTGACCCTTCAGCCGCCCTGTTAGAGGTGCTGGATCCCGAACAGAACAATTCTTTTTCCGATCATTATTTAGAACTGGCTTATGATCTTTCGGATGTCTTTTTTATTACCACGGCTAATTCGCCCTATAATATTCCCAGACCCCTTCTGGACAGGATGGAGACGATCGAGCTGGCCGGTTATACAGAATATGAAAAGCTGCATATTGCCAGCCAGTTCCTGATACCGAAACAGTTAAAAGAGCATGGGTTAAAAGAGGATAACATCAGGTTCCAGAGTAATATCATACTGGAGATCATTCGCTATTATACACGTGAGGCAGGAGTAAGGGAGCTCGAGCGGACGATAGCTACCATCTGTCGCAAAGTAGCAAAAAGGATCGTGGAAGAGAACAAACAGGTCAATATACGTATCAACAGCCATCTGATCCATAAATATCTCGGTGTAAAAAAATATCGTTACGGAGCGGCTGAACAGAAAAATGAGATAGGTGTGGCTACCGGTCTGGCCTGGACCGAAGCCGGGGGTGACATTCTGTCAATTGAAGTTTCTGTAGTGCCGGGAACGGGCAAGCTGATCCTTACCGGCAAACTCGGTGAGATCATGCAGGAATCAGCTCAGGCGGCTTTATCCTATGCCCGCTCAAAGACAAAACAGTATCACCTTCTGGAAGGGTTTTATAAAAAATATGACATCCATATCCATGTCCCGGAAGGGGCTGTGCCGAAAGATGGTCCCTCAGCCGGTATCACGATCGCCACGGCGCTCATTTCCGCCTTAGGGAAGATCCCGGTGAGAAAAGATGTGGCCATGACAGGCGAAATAACTCTGAGGGGAAAGATCCTTCCCATCGGCGGTCTGAAGGAAAAGGTCCTTTCCGCTTCCCGCTCCAATATCAATCATGTCATTTTACCCTTTGAGAATAAAAAGGATTTTGAAGAGATCCCCAAGGATATCCAGAAAAGGATGAAATTTTATTTTGTGAAACACATGGAGCAGGTATTAAAAGTATCCCTTTCAGAACCAAAATTTATCAAATCGGACAAAGGGGAGGTTATCAGTTACCAGAAGAAAAAACCCCCGATGAAGAAGAAAAAAAGAACAAGATCTGTTAAAATAAAAGACTGGAAGAATAATGAGATCCAACCTGAAGCTTAGTTTTATAATCTTGCTCTCCGTCTTTATTTTCTATCAGTGTCAGACAGAGTTTCAGCTTCCCAAAAGGATAATCAATTCCCCCATGAATGTTGTGGCTTTGCCCACCAATCAGGGAATTATTGTAACATTTTACGGCAATAATTTTGAAGAGGGTTTCAAAGGTTACAACATATATGTCAGTCCAACACCGGGCCCGGGCTCATTAAATATTCCACCGGTGAAAAATGAGTATGGCGGTCTGCCAACTATTCTATGGGGGTCTTCAGGAGTTTACCCGGATGCCTCACAGAAGAGCTATGTGACCATCAGGTCTGATTCCTACAATCATCGGATTACCAACAATCAAAGCTATTATATTACCGTCACAGCCTACCTGATCGTTAATAACAATGAATATGAAAGTGATCACAGTAATGAAGCGCAGGTAACACCGGGTGATGAAGGAGAATCGGAAATATTCAACCACAGGATATCAGGGAAATCGAATGATGGTATTGTCTTTTATTCTTCCGGACAGGCGCACCTCACCAATGCCCCGGATACGTTAACATCCGGCTGGGGGGGAGATTTTGTTTTTGAACTGAATCAGGTCGCTGCTTCTGTCCTTCCCTATATTGTTATAAAGTCCAATGGAGATGGTTTTCAGGATCTGGGATATTATGCAAGCATGAAAGAGCTAACGTCCATACCGACAAGCGGTTATCTTCAGGGAGATATTTCTGTACCGGCTAAAAATAATCATCTCTATATTCTCCATAAACCCTTGATAGGAAAATACATCAAAATCTATGTTCTCTCGGCTCCCGAGGGTCAGGCTTCTGTCACAAGTGACGTCAGCCTGAAAATAAAATGGGCCTACTGATTTAGTTCATAGTTCTTAGTTCATAGTTTTTAGTTTAAGGATTTAAAACCAGGAACTATGAACCAAGAACTATAATTAAAAACAGGAGGTTTTTTTAATGGGCAGCGTTAAGGATTTAGAAGTTTTAGAAGAACCAACAGATAAGAAGGCAGGCCTGGGTCGGTTCGTTTTTTCAGACCGATATTCGGTATTTGATTGGGGAGAGATGCCTGACCATATTAAAAATAAGGGAAGATCCCTTTGCCTTATAGGGGCTTGGTTTTTTGAAAGATTAAAGGGGATGGGCATCAAAAGTCATTATAAAGGGCTGGTTGAGAACGGGCAGGTCAGGTCAATAAACAATGTGGGGTCTCCCCCTGATACTTTGGAGGTAAAGCTCTTACGAGTTTTAAAACCCCGGTTGAATAAGGGCCATTATGATTATTCTCTGTATAAGACCCAGACCGGCAATTTTCTGATCCCGCTGGAAGTGATATACAGGAACAGTCTTCCCCCTTCTTCCAGTGTCTTTAAAAGGTTGAACAATAATTCATTAAAGCTGAAAGACATCGGGCTGAACAAAATCCCTGAGCCCGGGCAAAAGCTGGAAAACCCCCTATTGGATGTATCGACGAAACTGGAAGAGATAGACCGATATATGGACTGGAAAGAGGCTCAGAATATATCCGGTTTGACCGATCAGGAACTGAGCCGGATAAAAGAGATCACGTTAATTATCAATCAATTAATCACGGACGAAGTTCAACAATTGGGCCTGCAGCATGAAGACGGCAAGATAGAGTTCGGTATGGATGAGAACAGGCAGATCGTTCTGGTCGATGTTCTGGGAACGCCGGATGAATGCCGGTTTACCTACAAGGGGATCCCTGTCTCTAAAGAAGCAGCCCGGATATTCTACCGAAAAACGGAATGGTTCAAAGAGGTGGAGGAGGCCAAAAAGAAGGACAAGGTTAACTGGAAGAAACGGGTCTCATCCCCTCCGCCGCCTTTATCATCCCGGCTCCAGGAATTGATTCCCCATCTTTATCAGTCCTTTTGTAATCAAATAACAAAAAAACAGTGGTTCAATGTCCCTTCGTTGGAAGAGGTTATGGCGGGGATTGATGAGGCTTTGAAATAGGACAAAATCATCGGGCCAGTTCAAGTATTTCAGGTATCTTCTCTTCAAAATTGATGGCCATGATATGAACACCATCGGCAAATTTTCTTAACTCCTTGATCAGAGAAGCACAGATCTGAAGACCGCGCTTTAAAGGGTCAGACGCTTTTTCAATATCAACTATGATATCTTCAGGGATCACGATCCCGGGCACCTTTTCATTCAGGACACGGGCCATTTTGGCTGATTTTAAAGGAAGGATACCTGCCAGAAATCTTATCTTTTTATGTTTTATATTGTTCAAGAATGTTTTAAAAAGACCGGCATCAAAGATCGCCTGAGTTTGAAAGAACCGGGCTCCTGATTCGATCTTCTTTTCTATCATATGATACTGAAGGGCCATATTTTCATAGACCGGATTGCATACGGCTCCGATCAATAGATCAGTTTTGCCGGAAAGTTTATGGCCTTGAAGGTCCACGCCGTTATTCAGGCCTTTCGCTGTCCGGATCAACTGGATCGTATCCAGATCATAGACAGGCTTGGCCTCAGGGTGATCCCCATTATTGGGATGGTCACCGGAAAGGGCCAGGGTATTTTTTATCCCCATGGCTGAAGCCCCGATAAGGTCAGACTGAAGGGCTAACCGGTTACGGTCGCGGCAGGTGATCTGATAGATGGGGTCTGTCTTTGCATCCAGAAGGATCCTTGAGGCCGCCAGAGAAGAGATGCGCATGACAGCCCTCTGGTTATCCGTCACGTTGATCCCATCGACCAGATGCTTTAAAAGACCGGCCTTTTGCACAAAACCGGTGATGTCGGTTCCTTTCGGTGGAAAGATCTCTGATGTAATAACAAACTGTTTATCTTTTAATGCTTTTCGAAAGTTCATCATTTAGGTTCGACGTTCGAGGTTCGACGTTCGACGTTAAAAAAACGAAGAAAGCGAACCACCCTATCTGGGTAGAACTCTATTTTCTCCATTCAATTTTCTGCGGATGAGGCGATTTTTTCTTTGGAGGCAAGTAGGATTTGTGCTTTTTAGAAAAGTTCTTTTCATTTGACTTAAAGATGAGATTCCAGACACAGTCATTTTCGACAAGAGCTTCACATTTTCCGTTCTTTGATCCGCCACAGGGACCGTTAATAAATCCCTTAGGGCACCTTGTGATCACGCAGACTCCATCCGTTGATTCCAGCTGGCAATCTCCGCAGAGAGAACAGAATTGTTGAAACGAACCCAGCCTTTTTTCATTGGCCAGAAAGACCGTATCCAGGGCTGGATGAAGTTTTATCTTCACAAACTCACCGAATGACTGGACACCGGCCCCGCAGGCCATGACAATAAGTGAATCAGCTTGCTCGATTTTTTTCTTGTTTTTATTGATAAAAAGCCGCACCTGGCGCTGATCACAGACAGCATCAATAACGGCTGTCATCAAAATGATATATCCTTTTTTTCCCAGTTTATCTTTCAGCTCCTGGACCTGTTTTTCTCCTCCGGTTTGAAAGGTTGTGGCGCAGAGACCACAGCCCACAATAATGATATTTTTTTCTCCGGACAGATACTTGAGCAGGACCTTGAGTTCTTTTTGCTTGGTGGCTATCACTTAGAAGTTATCCTCCATTTTCATACTGGGTGATAATATCGATCACCTCACCAGGAGATTTGGCATTTTTCAGCTTGTCCCTTATCAGGGGAGGTTGAACAAGTCTGGCTATATTGGACAAAGCGGCGACATGGGGACCCGAAGCCCCCGGGGGTGCCAGTAACAGAAAAAAGATATGGGAATATTCACCGTCCATGGAATTAAAATCAACACCTTCAGCCGAGATGCCAATTGACATGGAAAGAGCCGTGACAGCGGCTGTTTTCGCATGAGGAACAGCGATCCCTTTTTCCAGACCTGTGGAACCTTTTTTTTCGCGTTCCATAACATCATGAAACGCCAATTCTTTATCCTTTAATTTCCCGGCCTTGACTAAGAGGTCCAAAAGCTCTTTTATCACAGATTCTTTCTCCAATTCCTGTAAATGAACTGTAATGGCCTTTTCATCAAGAATATCTAAAAGACTCATTCGTCGTACCTCCTAACCTTATCACCTTACAAGGGAAACAAGTTACAGATTTTCATATAACATTTCAACTTTTTTATCATTTTTTACAATAATAACATGGCTGGGGGCTTCCCGCATGATCCTTTCCATTTCATCATAAGAGGCTTCTCTTACACTTATGATCTTTCGAAGTTGACCCAAAAGGATCAGATCGATCTGGTTTTCCTTACTCAGGGTAACCACTTCATTGTGGACAATGCCCTTTTTGATTATTTTTTTAATAGTGACACCTTTGGCGCTGGCCTTGGTCTCAACCTGATGAAGATATTTATCTGCATCCTGTTCCATCTCTTTTTCATAATCAATTTTTTCTTCTTCGATAAAAATACGGGCTTTTAATAGCTCATTTAAAGCTTTTTCATTAATCACATAAACGACATAAAGCTCAGCAGAAAGAAGCTTGGACAGATAGATCCCGTACAACGAAGCTGTCAGGGATTCCGATGAGCCGTCAATCACTACCATTAATTTATTGATTTTATTCATGATGATAAACCCTTATCATTATCGAAACGAATGATACCCGTGATAAATTATTTTTCATTCCTGTTTTACGATCAGCTGCAGATGTTTTATATCAATGACTTTTATCCGACTGCCTTTTTTTATCTTTTGATTATTCAGTCCGATAGCCTGCCACCTTTCTCCCGCCACGAAAACCTCTCCCCTGGGATCCAGATCTGATCGGGCGTATCCGGTCTCTCCGATGATCCCTTCCTGTCCGGTTTGAACTTTGGCAAACTGCACTTTCACGCCAAAATAAGCCAGAAGAAGGAAGAACCCAATGGTGAAAACAGCAGCGGATATCAAAACAACCGGTGAGATCTGCAAGAATTTTGCCGAGGTTCTTAAAAGCATGACAGAACCAAGGACAAAGGAGACGGCCGCCCCAATACCCAGGATTCCTCCGGAGGCGATCTTTAATTCGAGGATAAAAAGGACAATGCTGAGAAAGATCAAGATCAGCCCGGCTAAATTTATAGGCAGGGTATTCAGGGCAAAAAAAGCCAGGATCAGACAGATACTTCCCACGACCCCCGGGAATCCAATACCAGGGGAAGAGAATTCAGCCATAATACCGTAAATTCCTAAAAGTAGCAGGATATAAGCGATATTGGGATGAGAGATAGAAAATAAAAATTTTTCAAGGATATTCATCTGTCGTTCTTCAAATTGAGCCTTTTGTAATTGGAGGAGAATATCTCCTGTATCCCTTTTAATTTTGTAATTTTCCAGTTGTTTTTTCAGTTCCTTCAGATCAACAGCCAGAAGATCAGCAATATTTTTTTGCCTGGCTTCCCAGGCTGTGATAGACACACTTTTCGTCACCATGAGCCTGGCCAGATCCGGATTTTTTCCTCTTTTTCTGGCAATGCCAATTATAAAAGCCACAGTATCATTCACGATCTTTTTTTCCATCTCACGGTCGATCTTCTGACCCAGGTTGACCGGATGGGCAGCCCCGATATGAGAAGTGGGCGACATGGCCAGCACGTCACAGGCAAGCATGATAAACGCTCCGGCTGAAGCAGCCCGGGCTCCTTCAGGACTGACATAACCGATCAAAGGGGAAGAGGTATTCATGATCTTGAGAACAATATCACGGGTGGCCTCTAACAGACCGCCGGGTGTATCTATTTTAATAATGATGATCCCGTCACCTTTCTTGTCGACCGTATCGATCGTATCAATTAAAAAAGAGGCCAGTACTGAATTGATAACACCCTCAACATCGATCACATAGATCTTTTCAAATGTTCTGGCATTGAGAGAGGGGATAAAAAGGCACAGGGCCAGGATAACTGTTAATAAAGATTTCATAAAAAAAATTTATTGAAAAATTACCTGTTTGTCAACATATTTAAAAGGACAAAGAAACCACAGAGCGCATCCTTTAGGAATCGTGTAAACGATTCCAAGGACCTGACCCTGAGAATTTCTCAAGAGAAATTCCCAGGGGCAGAAAACAATAAAATTTTAAACTAAAATACACAAATATTTTTTTATTTATCTTATCCAGTGAATTCAGAGTCTTCAGAGGTTTCTCTTTTAAATGTTGACAAAGAAGAAAAAAAAAGTATAATAACGGTATGCATTTCATCGCAGATTTTCATATTCATTCGCAGTACTCCAGGGCCACAAGCAAACAATGTGAGATCCCTTCCCTATATGCATGGTCCACTATAAAAGGAATATCGGTTCTGGGAACCGGGGATTTTACCCATCCGGCCTGGTACAAGCAGCTGAAAGAGACCCTCACGGGTGATGACAGCGGTCTTTTTAAAGTAAAAGAAAATATTAAAAAAGACAGGTCTTTTCCATATCCTGTCCTTTCCGGCAGAGATGTAAAATTTATCCTGTCAGCCGAGATCAGCTGTATCTACAAGAAGAACGATAAGGTTCGAAAGATCCATAACCTGATCATGATGCCGGATTTTGAAAGTGTAGAAAGGTTGAATAAAAAATTATCTTCCATTGGAAATATTGTTTCTGACGGAAGGCCTATTTTAGGCCTGGACAGCAAGGCCCTTCTCGAGATTATACTGGAGATCAATGAGAATTCTATCTTTATACCGGCCCATATATGGACCCCCTGGTTCTCTCTTTTCGGGGCTAAATCCGGCTTTAATACCATAGAAGAATGTTTTGAAGATCTCACGAAGGAGATCTTTGCTCTTGAAACAGGATTATCCTCTGACCCGGCCATGAACTGGCGATTATCCGCCCTTGACCGGTTTAACCTGATATCCAATTCCGATGCTCATTCTCCCCTTAATATTGCCAGGGAGGCCAATCTGTTCAACACAGAACTTGATTTTTTTCATATTCGCAAAGCCCTGAAGGACAAGAGATCAAAAGAATTTTTAGGTACACTGGAATTTTATCCTGAAGAAGGTAAGTATCATTATGATGGACACAGGAATTGCCAGACCAGGCTGACACCCAGAGAAGCCATTCGGAACAAATATCTCTGCCCGGTTTGCGGCAAGCCCATAACCATAGGTGTCCTTCACAGAGTGGAACATCTGGCAGACAGGGAAGAAGGGTTCAGGCCTGAGGATGCCAAAGATTTTGAAAGTTTGATTCCCCTGACAGAGGTCATTGGAGAGAGTCTGGGAGTGGGAAAATCAAGTAAAAAGGTCGAAATCCTTTATCATCAGTTGGTTTCAGCTCTGGGAGATGAACTGAGTATTTTAAGGCATATCCCTCTGGAAGAGATTAAAAAATATTCTACGGCCATTATAGCCGAAGGGATCCGACGTGTAAGGGGAAAAAAGCTAAAGATCCTTCCCGGGTATGATGGTGAATACGGGAAAATATCTATTTTCACCGAAGAGGAGAGAACGGATAATGCCGCTCAGCTGTTGCTTTTATCCATACGGAAAGAAGAAAAAGAAAATGAAAAAGAAAAAAAAGAAAAAGTGAAAGCAAAGGTGTTTAAAGACACAAGGAAGAAAAAGATAAAAGAAGGCATCAATGAAGAACAAAGAGAGGTTATCAAAGAAATGGAAGGCCCTGTCATTGTCCTGGCCGGACCGGGAACAGGGAAAACGTATACCCTGATCCAAAGGATAGAATATCTTATAAAGCATAATGTTGATCCTTGTCATATTCTGGCCATTACCTTTACGAATAAAGCCGCCATAGAGATAAAAAACAGGACCAGAGACAGGGTTTCAGGGGATATCACAGTAGGTACATTTCATACCATTGCCCTTTCCCTTCTAAGAGAGAACAACATAAAGAAAAGAATATTTGATACGATGGACTGTTTGCAGATCATTAAAGAGATCAGGAAAGAATGGGACATTCAGGCCCCGGCGGTTGAGTTAAAGGAAAAAATTTCTTTGATCAAAGTCAAGAAAGAACCCGTGGCCATAGAGGAGAGGGAGACGGCAAAGGTCTTTCAGGCCTATGAGGAGAAATTAGATGCTCTTCAGGCCATGGATTATGATGATATTATTATTGAAGCCTTTCATCTTTTAAAAGAGAATAAAGGGATTTTAAAAACATACCGGGAAAGGTTCTCTTTTCTTCTGGTAGATGAATTCCAGGACATTAACAGGCTTGAATATGAATTTATTACGTTGCTGGCCGGGGAAGGAAAAAATCTTTTTGTTATTGGTGACCCTGACCAGTCGATCTATCAGTTCAGGGGCGCCTGTGGGGATTTTTTATACCGGCTGAAAGAGGATTTTCCTTCCTCCAGGATCTTTTCTCTGAAAAAAAATTACAGGAACCCCCGGGATTTGCTCAAGGCCGCTTTGCACCTTATAAAGGATGTATCACAGAATATCAGATCAGAAGACGATATCATCTCTGAGATCGAACAGGTCGATCCCTTGAGTCTTATTACCGCACCCACGGACCTTTCCGCGTGCATCCAGATCGCTAAAATGATTACTAAGGAGTTTGGCGGGTCCTCGATGCAGCAGGCAGACAGTCTGGATGAAAAAAACGCCAGGAGTTTTTCTGATTTTGCCATACTGGTAAGGGCCTCTTTTCTCATCCCTCTGATAGAAGAAGTTCTGGCCAAGGAAGGGATTCCTTACAGGTTGTACGGTGAAAGATCATTCTTTGAGAAAAAGATACCCCGCTTTATCATTAATTCTTTGAAACTTGTCCGGGAAGGATTTTCCCCGTTCCGTTTTTTTCAAATGCTTGATTATTTTGATGAGAAATTAAAAATAAAAGCGGGCTCATGTCTTCTGGATCATGAGAACCTGGATCTTGTATTACAATTTGCCGGATCATTCAAAGAGCAGAAAAAGGCTAAAATAAATGTATTTGTGTCAATGGTAAAGTCAATGCTGTCCTCACCTTTGAAAAGTCCATCATGTTATATAGAACAGATGGAAGGACTTTTTAATGGTGATGAAGATTTCGAACGTATGAAGAGGATATCGCAGGTCTATCCCTCTTTAGATGATCTGTTGCAGGTGATCCTGACAGGGAAAGATCAGGATCTCGTGCAACCCTCTCAGGCCCATCATGCGGCCGAGTATGTATCGCTTATGACGATCCATGCGGCCAAGGGGCTTGAATTTCCTGTTGTCTTTCTCTATGGATTCAATCAAGAGATCCTTCCTTACAAGCAAGCTGATGGGAAAGAGGAGAAGAGGCTTTTTTATGTTGCCATGACCCGCTGCCGGGAAAAATTATATCTTGTGACGCCTCAAAAGTTGAGACTGTTCGGACAGGACAGGGCATTGAATGTCTCTGATTTTTTACAGAGCATCCCGGATCAATATATAAAAAAGATAGAGAAAGAGTTTAAATTTAAAAAGAAACAAAAGGTGGACCAGCTGGCTTTGTTCCAGTAAAAAAAGACGAAGAAGAAAGATCAGGATAAAGGAATATGGATCTGAGAAAATTAAAAATAGGGATCATCGGCTGTGGCCGGTGGGGGATGACCCATCTTAAAGTCCTTTCCCGCATGGTGAAAAAAGAACAGTTGTTCATGTCTGATACGGATAAAAAGAAGTTATCTCAGGGTTCTTTATCCGTGAACAGGACCTATCATGATTATAAAAGAATGATAAAAGAGAATCAATTGAACTGTGTATTTGTTGTGTCCTCAACGATACACCATTATACCATTGCCAGGTACTGTCTTGAACAGGGACTGGATGTTTTTATTGAAAAACCCATGACAGTGAAAAGCAGCCAGGCTTTTGAACTCGTAACCCTGAGCCGGGGAAAAAAAAGATTGCTCGTTCCCGGTCACATCTTTTTATATAAAAAGGCCTTTGAAAGAATAAGATCCGAGTTTAACAGGGATGAAAAACATAATTTATTTATCATGAAAAGGCTCAATAACGGTCCGGCTATCCTGGATGAAGGCGTTATCTTCGATCTGGCCGTACATGACATATATATGTGTCTTCATCTCTTGGGTTCTTCTCCTGTTTCGGTCTTTGCTAAGGGGGTATTTAAGAATAAGGCTCTTGTCGGAGCCAGTATCATCTTAACGTTCAAGAATGCTCTTGTTACGATCCTGTCCGGATGGCTCGGACTGGGATCCGCCAGAGGGGTTCATATCCTCAACGGCAATAAGGAATTTATCTGGGAGGATATTGATCCACCGTCGCTGGTTATAAAAAAATCACTGAAGAAAAAAAAGAGAACCTTTCAAAATAAAAGGATCGATCTTGAAGGCCCCTGTGCCGCACAGGATGTGATCTCTTCTTTTACGGAGAACGCCCTTATGGAGGAGGACAGATTGTTTTTGCAGTCCTGCCTCACAAGAAGATCTTTTGTAAAACCTGAGGAAGGGTATATGACCGTCAGGATCATGGAGATGATCTCAAAATCTTTAAAAAGCTCCAGAGAGGTAACCCTGTGAAATTTCTGGATCTCACATGGCAGTTTGACCAGATCGAAGGACTGGGAGAAAAGATCGTTGAACTGGTAAGAAAAGGGACACTGGTCCTTTCCGATGAAGTAACCAGGTTCGAAAATCTCTGGGCCGGATACATTGGATCGAAATATTGTGTGGGATTGAATTCAGGTACAGATGCTTTGACTCTGGCTTTGAAGGCGGGAGGAATAAAAAAAGGCGACAGGGTCCTTGTTCAAACCAACACTTTCGCTTCCACGGTCTATGCGATTGTACAGAACGGAGGCATTCCTGTCTTTCTGGATATCGACAGCCGGTACGGTTGCCTGGATAGGAAAGATCTGGAAAAAAAAGTGAAAAGCGCAAAGCCAAAGGCCATGATCATGGTCCACCTGTACGGCGGCGCTTTTTTTGCGTCCCAGATCGCTGATATGGCCAGAAAGGATAATATCCTGCTTATTGAAGATTGCGCTCAGGCCCATGGGGCTAAATGGAAAGATAAAAAGGCCGGAACGTTCAGTGATATCAGCTGTTTTTCCTTTTTCCCTTCCAAGAATCTGGGAGCCACAGGGGATGCCGGTTGTATCTGTACGGATAATTCAGACTATGCTGAAAAGGTTCTGATGTACAGGAATATCGGATCGAAAATGAAAAATGTGCATGAACTGGAATGGGGAACGAACAGCCGATTAGACGCGTTGCACGCTCTGGTCCTAACGGAAAAATTAAAATTTCTGGACAAATGGAATGAAAAAAGAAGAAGAATCGCCCAGAGGTACAGGACGGCTTTATCAAAACTGCCTCTTTTTATTTACCATGAACATCCTGAGGCTTACCATGTTTATCATCAATTTGTCGTCATGGCGAAAAACAGACAAAAGGTCATGGATCATTTACGATCCCATAATATACCTGTTCTTATCCATTATCCGACAGCCTGTCATAAACAAAAGGCCTTTAAACAATACGCTCATGGGTCTTTGCCTGTTTCAGAAAAAATTATTGAACATCACTTTTCACTGCCTATGTCGCCTCACCTGACTCAAAGGGAAGTTGATCTTGTATGTGAGAAATTAGCGGAGGTGCTTGAAAATGAAGAAGAATTCAAACCTCTATATCGTTAAAGGGCAATTCTCTATTGTAAACGGTGATATTGGCGAAGAGACCGTCATATGGAATTTTGTGAATATCATGGAAGGGGCCCGCGTGGGAAAAAGGTGCACGGTCTGTGATTATGTTTTCATAGAAACAGGAGCTGATATAGGCAATGATGTGATCATAAAGAACAATGTACAGATCTGGAAAGGTGTGACCATAGCCGATGCCGTGTTTGTGGGGCCGGGTGTGGTTTTTGTGAATGACAGATATCCCCGGAGCAGGATGATAAAGCAGATACAATCCGGCCACGATCCCGAGGATGAGTATGCTGTTAGAGAGAGGGATTGGCTGGAAAAGACCGTATTACAGAAAGGCTGTTCAATCGGAGCCAATGCAACGATCCTGTGCGGCGTCAAGATCGGTGAGATGGCCATCATCGGAGCCGGTTCCGTTGTTTTGAAAGATGTGCCGCCCCGGTCTGTCGTGGCGGGGAATCCGGCAAAGATCATAAGGAGAAATATTGACAGATGAGAAAACCAAATTCACTGTCCATTGGCGTCATGGCCTATAATGAAGAAGAGTATCTTGAAAGAACAGTAAAAGATGCCATCCAGGTGTTGAACAGAACAGGTCTGGATTATGAAATACTCATCTTTAATGATGGAAGCAGTGACAGGACGGGTCAGATCGCCATTCATCTGGCCAGAAAGAATAAAAGGATAAAAGTGATCCATCACCGGGTGAATAAAGGCGTGGGGATCTCGATAAGGGAGGCCATAAAGAAAGCCTCCAAAGAATTTTTTACCTATATACCGGGAGATTATCAGTTCGATATCAAAAGTATCAATCGGTATGTCCGGCATATGGAAGATCATGATTGTTTAATAGGTTATATCATCAATACAAAGATCAGACAATGGTACAGGAGAGTGGCTTCCCAGATATTTGCTAACGTTATCAAGCTTTTATTCCATATCGATATAAAGTATACCAATGGATTCAATTTTATAAAAAGCCGGATGCTGAAAAGTATTCATTTTTCTTCGACCGGGCATACGATCTCCAGCGAGATTATCGTCAAGGTACTCAAATTCAGAAAAGCCCGCTTCAAGAATATCCCCTTCAAACTGGTGAAAAAAGATGTTGATGTGTCCACAGCCTTTAAACCGGGAAGCATTGTTAATGCAATGTGGTCAACGTTTTTATTGTGGAAAGATATCACCATTCTGAGAAAGAAATTCTAAGAGGGTTTTTTTAAATATTTTTCGATCTGTTTGATGACCGTATCCCTATCGATAAATTTTATACAGGCTTTTTTATAAGGGCAGGTCGGGTTCATGCAGGGGATACATTCCCGTTTTATGGGAGGAAGGATCTTTACACCGCGGTTATACATGTAGACCTCATTGGAAAACGTTGGTCCGTAAAGAGCCACCACTTTTTTCTTCAACGCCAGGGCCAGATGCAGGCCCAGGCTGTCGTGAGTGACAATGAGGCGGCAGGAGTTCAACCAATCGATATATTCTTCAATGTTTGACAGACCCTTCTGACGGCTGACCGTATACTTTCTTTTAAGACGCTTTTCCATCTCGTCCCAGTTCTCGCTTCCCCAGTGCTTGGTGGGCCACTTGGCGCCAATATGGTGGTTCAGCCCGATATCAAAGACTTCTTTGGAGCGTGGTTTATAGCCCAGGATATACTCTTCGCCGTTCCATTTGGCGCCCAAAAGCTCGTACAGAAAGTCCTGATAGGTCTGTTTGGAGAGTTTTTTCTTGAGCTCATTGTCCATACTGATGGAAAGCACCTTTTCAGCCCCCTGAAAGGCCTCGATCTGTCCATCCACAGGATTGAGACGAAATCCATATTTTTTTCCGGCCTTTATATTGTTGACCAGAGCGCAGATACCCGGTACTTTTTCAAGGTTGACCACCACATCGAAATACTCTGACTGAAGCTGAAGAACGGATAAGAGGTCAAAAGGAACAATACGGTCGATATGTTTAATTCCTCTGAGAAGGGGGATGCCATGTTCATCGGCAAGCCAGGTGACATGATCGTTTTTGTAAAGATGAAGCACGACCGTGGAGCGGAAAACGTCTCCCAGGCTTATGCTCTTTTCTATACGCTCGTCTAAAAATTCAGCCCAGCCTATTTTAACGATTAACACTTTCATTTTTTAAAGAATTTTATATCCACTGATGTATGACCGAATATCTGGAGTCGGTTGGTCTTTACCTTTATATCACAGGGGTTGCAATGCCCGAACCAGGCGCATTCCCTGTAGATGTCTTCCAGCTGGAATTCCGGGTCCAGTATGTGGCCTACAGGCACGCGTCTTTCATAAAAATCACTGTGGCACTTGTAGACATGGCCTGTCGGGCCCATGATCAGCTCCGTGGTCCTGCAAAGAACATTTTTTTTTACTTTCATGGAGACCGCTTCAGGATATTTATAGGTGCCATAGAGTTTGCCCTTGTATTCGCCCAGAAATTCCTTTGTCCGGAAATCAATATTCATTTTTTTGCATTTTCCCTGAACGTCCAGTATATGTTTCTCCTGAAGCGGATGCATAACACCATAGAGGCCGATCTTGAAGCCGGCTTTCTGCATTTTCAGGACTTTTTTTATGGTCTTATTCAAATCCATCTGCTGCGGATGATAGGAGACCCGGATGGGAGCGTAAGGGGCAATTCTGTTCAGCCTTTCAGGGTCCACTTTCTTGATGAATTCGTCGACATCAAACTGCAGGTTGGTCAGAATATCAATATTGATGTCCTTTCTGATATGATTGATAATATAGATAAAATCAGGGTGCAGAGACGGCTCACCCCCTCCGAAGGTTACGGGAACATCATCCCTTGATCTGATCCTGTTGATGGCCCGTACCCAGTCATCTCCGGTCATGATCATTTTTAAAAATTTTCCTTCTTCATAATGATTGATACAGTAAGAACATTTCAGATTGCACCCCATAAAGATAAAGCAGGCGATATAATTATAGGTTTCAGGGATCTTTATTTCACTTAAATCTGCCTGTTTGAAAAAATCAAGGATACTTTGTTTTTTTCGCATTGTGAATGTCAGTCTGACTTTCGTCTTTCTTTTATAAATTGTCGTAAAAGAGGTTTATTGACTTGAAGGATAAAAAATTGCCTCTGATTCCCTGTGTTCGGGACGTAGCCCCCTTTGGGATTGATAAAGAACCGGGGATAGGACTGGATGACCCGGTCGAGGGAAGGCCTTGATACATAATCAAATCCGGTCTGTGTCAGAAGGACATAATCAAAGTCCATATCCTTTATAAATTCCAGGATGGCAAACGTATTGGTCGTCACCTGATGGGTGGCTGATTGTCTCTGTGAATACCAGTAAAAGTATTCCCCTTTGCGGGAGAGGACTTTGGTATCCTCCGGCGTGTTGACCCTGAACCATTTGGCCAGCTCCAGATAATGGGTAAAGACCGGATCATACTGGAAATTTCGTTCAATGGACATCAGTTCGGATGTCCGGGAAAAAGAAAAATAGACAAGGATAAAGACCAGAATGCCGAAAACGATCCGGGTATAATTTTTTGTCATGCGCCTTACAAGCTGGTAAAGGCCGTAGATGATAAAAAAGAGCATGAAAGGGATGATCGGGTAGAGGTATTTTTCGCTTCTTGAAATGGACAAATGCACTAGCCCCAAGCCAAAAAAGAAATAGAGGACAGCCGGCGTGGCGTTCTCTTTGACAAAGGTGATAAAGGGCTTGATCTTCTTAACGGGCAGAGAGATGAAAAAGCCGTAGAATACAAAAAAAGCGGTGATGAGAGCCACGAGTAAAGAATTTCCGACATTGAATCCCAGGGTGATCCTGGGGATGATAATATTGAAATAGAGCAGAAAGTTCTGATAGATGCGGTTGAAAAGCACAGGCAGGGTCACAAACCCCTTGTCAGGATCGAACTGATCAGCGGCCAGGAGGTTGATATACCGGGAGGATCTCATGCCGAAAAAATATTTCTTGATATGGGGCGCGGTGGCTGCCATGGCCTTTTTCATATAGAGCATCCAGGCGACATTGGTTATAATGAAAAAACCGGCAAAAACACCGGCCGCCTTGAATTTTTTATGGATCAGGATATAGAACAGCATGATAAGAAAAAGAAAAGTCCCTTCTTCTCTGATATATTTGGCTGCCACAGTGGCAATGGTAAAGATAATGAATTCCTTCCCGAAAGTGGATTTGTTCTCGCGAATATATTTTTCAAGGTAATATGCGGCCATGATAACAGAAGCCAGAAACGGGGCCTGAGAAAGGACCGTATGGGCGAAATGGAAGATAACAGGGTTGATCATAATAAAAAAAAGCGCTAAGAATGCCCATAAGATATCAAATTTCATCTTGAAATACTGGTAAAGATAAAAAAGAGATAAAAGAGTAAAAAGCACCGGAACGATCTTTAATGCTATGATATTATCCGGTAACAAAAGCGTGGAGGGGATGAGAAGAAAGGGAAATCCTGGCCAGTACGAGGCAAAGGCCGGCGTAAAGGGGGTCCTGATGTCAACGAATCCTTTTCCCTTGAGAAGCGCTTTGGCCAGAAGGGAATAGACGACGTTATCGCCGTCCAGGGAGAAAAAATCATTGAGATGAGAGAAATAAAGAATGGCCGCGGCTGTTAAAAAAAGAGATAGCAGAAGGGGCTCATTTGTTTTAAAGAATTTCTTAACGTCTGTTTTTTCCCGGACAGGCTGGTCAAAATACTTTTTTTTCTTTTTCATAATGGAAAAATATACTATATATATTGCATAAAGTCAAAAGGATATTCAGATAATTGGTTTTATTAATGGGTGAAGGTACGTTTAAATTTGACTCATTCTCAAAACTAAATCCATTTAGTTTCCCCCTAGAAATCGTCCCGTGGAATCCGAAGGATTCCCGGGACTAAATCCTCGGAATTTCTCTTTGAGAAATTCCAGAGGGCAGCGATTTCAAGGGTCCGAGGCCAAAAACCTAATTTCACTTCCTTGTGAAATTGACGGTTTTTGAATCCGCAAAATTAATAATGATCGAGACACTATATTGGGGAAAACCAAAGTGTCCTCATTGTGAGGGACGAAAAAGATTATTTCTGGCGAGATTTGAGAACAGCCAGGTTGTTCTTTCGTTCCACGCAGAAATCTCCCAGGAAAAGAGCGTCGATCCTGGAGCGCATAAAGCAGTCTATGGCGTGGTCCGGGCTCATGACGATCGGTTCATTCTCATTGAAAGAGGTGTTCAACACGACCGGCACTTTGGTGATCTTGTAGAATTCATTGATCAGTTGCCAGTACAGGGGGTTCAGCTTCTTACTCACGGTCTGCGGCCGGGCCGTTCCATCCACGTGGGTGATGGCCGGTATCTTTTTCCTTTTTTCTTTATGCACGTCCGTGATAACGATCATAAAGGGGTATTTGTATCCTTTTGTGTCGAACCATTTATGCGCCTCTTCTTCCAGAACAGAGGGCGCAAACGGCCTGAACCATTCTCTTTTTTTTACCACGATGTTCAGCTTGTCCTTCATGCTGGCTTTTCGGGGATCCGCCAGGATGGAACGGTTGCCCAACGCTCTGGGTCCCACTTCCATGCGGCCCTGGAACCAGCCGACCACTTTTCCCTTGCTTAAAAGGGAGGCCGCGTATCTGGCGGGGGTTTTCATTTTTTTATAGACAAGGCCGTGTAACTTCAGGCTGGCCTCATAATCAGAACTTTTAAATTCCGGCCCGTAGTAGACATGTTTCATTTGAAAGTTCCTGGGCCTGTTCTTGAGTACATGATAATAATAGAGCGAAGCGCCCAGGGCATTACCCGCGTCATAAGCCACAGGCTGGAAGAAAAAATTTTCAAAGGGCGATCTTTCCATGATATCCCTGTTGGCTAAAGCGTTCAGAGCCACACCGCCTGCCATACAGAGATTCTTCACAGGTTTGAGCCTGTAAGCATGGTCAAGGACATGCAGGATGGATTCAGAAAGGATCACCTGCAACGTGGAAGCGATATCCATATGTCGTTGAGTGATCTTCTCATCTTTTTTTCTTGATTTTCCTAACAGCTTGATCATTTCATCAGAGTACATCTGCCTTCGGCCGTGAGTATAATAGCTGAAGTATTTCAGGTTCAGTTTAAAACGGCCCTGAGGCAAAAGTGTCACCATGTCCTTGAACTGTTCGTAGTATCGGGGTTTCCCGTAGGCGGAAAGGCCCATCACCTTGTACTCGTCAAAAAAGGCCTTGAATCCCAGGAATTCTGTCATGGTGGCGTAAAGGTCTCCGAGAGAATGGGGGTAATCAATATGGAACAGGGTCTTTATCTTATTCCCTTTGCCATAATGGACCACGGTCGATTCGTAATCTCCGGCACCGTCAATGGTCAGGATCATTGACTCTTCAAAGGGGGAGAGAAAAAAGGAACTGGCCGCATGAGAGAAATGGTGGTTCATGTATTTGAAATTGACCTTTTTTGTATTTAAGAATTCTTTCAGGTATTTTTTCAGGAAGAACATATGGAACAGCTTGGATTCTTTGGCCTGGGGATGAAAAAGATTGAGGCTTTTCGGAAAGTATCTCAGGAAAATTTTAAAGTTCTGCCAGACCCAGCGGTAGATCCTGAGGCCGAAAACAATGATCTCTATCTGTTTTGGATCGGTCCGGGTCCGTTCTAAAGAGTCTTTTATGGCATTGACCGGAAAGGTCGTGGTATGCTTCTGGCGATTGTACCGTTCTTCTTCCACGTAGAACTCGATTTTTCCGTTATTGACCAGACAGGCCGCTGTGTCGTGTCCGAAAGCGTGGAATCCTAATATTTTCATAATGCTCCTTTTATTTTTTTACGATATGATGACCCATGATCAGATAATCCATATGGGTTCCCAGGAAACATTTTATGGCGTCCTCAGGAGAACTGACGATGGGTTCCCCCCTGACATTGAACGATGTGTTCAGTATAACCGGTATACCCGATATCTTTTCATATTTATCGATCAGTTTCCAGTAGAGGGGATTCTCTTCTTTGGAAACGGTCTGGAGCCTGGCTGTATTATCCACATGCGTGATGGCCGCCACCTGGTCCAGTTTTTCCTTTTTTACGTCACAGACCAGAAGCATGTAGGGTGAAGGGGTATCAATATCAAAATATTTTTTATACCCTTCTGTTTTTGCTGAAGGGGCAAAAGGCCTGAAGCCTTCACGATGCTTGACCCTGTCATTGAGGATATCCTTCATTTTGCCCGGGAACGGAGCGCATATGATGCTGCGGTTCCCCAACGCCCTGGGTCCCACTTCCATGCGGCCCTGGAACCAGCCCAGTATCTTTCCCTGTTTGATCTTTTCAGCGGCGAACTGGGTCAGCCTGTCCGGATCTTTCTGGACCGTGTATTTCAATTTGAATTTTTTACAGGCCTCTTCGATCTGCTCGTCCGAGTACGCCGGTCCCAGATAGGGCGATTGAGTCACTTTTTGAACGGCATTGTTCATAAGATTATAATAAAGATAATAGGCGGAGCCAATGGCGCACCCGGCGTCGCTGGAAGCCGGGTAAATATAGATATTTTTAAAACGGGTATTCTGTTTTATTTTGAAATTCATGACGCTGTTTAAAGCCACCCCGCCTGATATGCAGAGGTTCTTTTCCCGGGTCAGATCCCATAAATGCCGGGCCAGATGGATGCCGATCTTTTCTGTCGAGTCCTGCAGAGTGGCCGCCAGGTTCTGGTCCCTTCGGGTGATCTCGGATTCCTTTATCCTGGGTTTACCGAACAGCCTGACGATCTTTTTTGAATAAAAGGGCGTCTTCTTTTCGCCTGTAAAATGATAACGGAAATAACTCATATTCATTTTAAATTTCCCGTTTTTTGTGGGCCAGATCATTTTGTCGAATATATCCTTATAAACAGGTTCTCCATAAGGAGCCAGGCCCATCACTTTTCCTTCGCCGTTATCGATCCTGAAGCCCAGGAACTGTGTGATCGTGCTGTATAAAAGCCCGACAGAATGGGGAAAAAAGACCTGCTTCAGTTTGGTGAATTTGTTCCCCTGAAATTTTCCCAGTAGCGTGGTGGCCACTTCTCCGGACCCGTCAATGGACAATATGGCGGATGATTTAAAATGGGAGGAATAAAAGGCTACGGCCGCGTGAGCCACATGGTGCTCCACACCTATGATCTTTTTTTTTAACAGATTCATGGGGACATGGAATTCTTTGGATAGGAGGCGTGTAAAATTGGGGGATATGAAAAATTTTTTTAATTTTATAAAAGCTCCTTTG
>JAFGFC010000111.1 GCA_016931325.1 Spirochaetota bacterium
CTTGAGAACACTTATTTTTTCAATCTATATTCCTCAGGTTATTTATATTTTTTACGGATTCGGAAGCCGTAATTTTTGCAGGGATGCAAAAATAGGCTTGCCGCCCTCGGAGGGAGTGAAAGGATTCACTCCCGAGAATGAGTAAAAAATATAAATAACCTGAGGCCTTTGAAAAAACTTAATTTTTCGAAAAAACTTGACTTTAAAAATGCAATTACTATATTCACTCTTAACGTCAATGAAAATCAAGGAGGCCTGTTATGAAGAAAGTGATATATTTTTTACCTTTTTTGGTCATCTTTATGATGATATCCACGCCAAGCCTCTATTCCCAGGAAGGGCAAACAATAGAGGATATTAATAAAGAGATCGCTACCAAAGTAAATGAGTCCAAGCAGGTCCTGACAGAAGCCAATCAGGCGGTTGGGATCGGAGAATACGACAAAGCTTACGATCTGGCTGAAAAAGCCAGGCAGATAACCGCTGAGGCTGATGCTCTGAAACTTAAAAAAAGCGCTTTTTTAAAGATAGAAGATGCGAAAACAGCTATTGCCGATGCCGAGAATCAGGAAGCGCAAAAGTATGCTCCTGAAGAACTGGCCAATGCAAAAAGCTCGCTTCTTTCCGCACAGAACTATTATGACCAGGGCAACTTTGATTCCGCCCTTCAGAGCGCCGAAGATTCCATTAATTTTGCGAATTCCAGTATAGCCAAGATTGAAGAAGCCAAGAAAAAAGAAGAAGAAGCCCGATTACAGAGAGAAGGCGAACTCACTGCAGCTGAAACAGAAACAGAGGTGCCGGAAACCAAGATCAAAGGCGTCTACAAGATCATGAAGTCCTATACTGTGCGTCTTATCCCTCATAGAAGAGATTGTCTGTGGAGGATCGCAGAATATAAATTCATCTATGGCAATCCCTGGAAATGGCCGGTGATCTATAAAGCCAATAAAGAACAGATCAAAGACCCTGATCTTATCTATCCCGGTCAGATCTTTGATATCCCTGAACTGGATGCTAACGGCAAACCTATTCTGGTAGAAGAAAGCATGAAAAAGGAAGAATCTGTAGAAGAAGAAACAACGGAAGAAGAAACAACAGAATAATTGCCCTTTCCATTTTACATAAAATCTTCTATACTAAATTTATGAGAACACGAGGTTTACTCAAGTTATGAATTATGACGTAAAAGATTTGAAACTAGCCGAACAGGGTAAATTGCGAATTGAATGGGCCGCCCGTGAAATGAATGTTCTCAAACAGATCCAGGATTCTTTTATAAAAACAAAACCCTTGAAAGGGATCAAACTGGCAGCCTGCCTCCATGTCACGACAGAGACAGCCAATCTGATGATCACTCTCAGAGATGGAGGAGCTGAACTGGCTCTGACCGCCTCCAACCCTCTGTCCACCCAGGATGATGTGGCAGCGGCTTTGGTTAAATATTACGAAATTCCAACGTTTGCCATAAAAGGCGAAGACAACGATACCTATTATAAGCACCTTCATTCGGCCCTGGATATAAAGCCCCACATTACCATGGATGACGGAGCTGATCTGGTTTCCACGCTCCATTCAAAAAGAAAAGATCTTCTTCAGAACGTCCTGGGCGGCACAGAAGAAACAACCACCGGTGTCATAAGGCTCAAGGCCATGGCGAAAGATAAAGCGTTAAAGTATCCCATCATTGCTGTTAATAACGCTAAAACCAAGCATTTCTTTGACAATCGATACGGCACAGGCCAGTCCACCATAGACGGGATCATTCGCGCTACCAATATTCTCCTGGCTGGAAAATATTTTGTTGTTGCCGGTTACGGGTGGTGCAGCAAAGGTGTGGCTATGCGCGCCAGGGGTATGGGAGCCAATGTGGTCATCACAGAGGTTGATCCCCTGAAAGCCCTGGAAGCGGTTATGGATGGTTTTACTGTTCTATCAATGAATGAGGCAGCTAAAATAGGAGATATCTTCGTTACTCTGACCGGAAATAAATCTGTTATCCGTGGAGAACATTTTAAAAGCATGAAATCAGGCGCTATTCTGGCCAATTCCGGCCATTTTAATGTGGAAATAGATATACCTGCCTTAAAAAAAATGTCAAAAAAAATTAGAAATGTCCGAGAATTTGTGGTAGAATATAAGATGAATGGGGGAAAATCGATTTTCCTTCTCGGAGAAGGCCGTTTGATCAATTTGGCGGCTGCAGAAGGCCATCCATCATCCGTGATGGACATGAGTTTTGCCAATCAGGCCCTGTCCGCCAAATACATCAGGGAACACCATAAGAAACTGCAAATGGATGTTTATGATGTTCCTGAGCCGATTGACATGAAAATAGCGGAACTAAAATTAAAAAGTATGGGTACCAAAATCGATTCATTGACACCCCTTCAGGAAAAGTATTTAAATTCTTGGAAGGAAGGTACGTAAATATGAAAAGGATATATCTATTATTATTGATCATTTTATCAATCACATTTTATGCCGGTACCTGCCGTCGATTTCAGGAAGTTTATGTAGAGTCCGATCTCAAGCCGGTTGACGGTTTTGACCAGGCTGATATCCAGGCTGTGGCTGTCCTGAATTTTGACGCTTCGACTGTCAAGGAAAAAGATGTTGACAAAATTGCTTTAAGGGATGCCATCGCTTATGACATCATCAGGAACCTCTACGAACAGAAAAAAGTGCGCGTCATCCAGGGTCAGGCCGTTCAAAGCGTTCAGGAAAAAGAAATGGTACAGGCCATTAAAGGAGATTATGAAACGGCCACCTCGACCATTGAAAGGCTGGTCACATATAAATACAACCCTTACCAGAAAGTGGATGCTGTCCTGTCCGGTAAAGTGATCGATTATTTTATTATGGATGAGGATAATCCAGGTTATAATTATATTGAAGTCCTTGTTCAGCTGGTGGACAGCGTTGACGGAACACTCTACTGGGTAACCAAGATCCGGGGAAATTATAAAGATGTTATCTATACGATCACGTATACGGTAAGCAACAAGATATATACCGAACCATCCTTACCCACCACGTCTCTTGAGTCTCTGCCACCGCCTACAGTGGATGAACCCCTGGACTAAAAGGCCCTTTAAATTTTATTCCTCGGAAACAGGCTCGGCTTTATTGAAGATTATATCTCTCTCAATGGAAGATTCATTTCCCCAGTAATCTGACACCTTGATCTTCACTTTATGACTGCCCTCATCAGGCGTGAATTCGCCAAGGATATATTCGTCCTTGGACAGATACAGGTCCTGAAATAACAGGTTCGGCGGCAGGTAATAGGTATTGTCCCTGTACAGGAGCTTTTCAAATTTAATATCACTGAACAGTTTATCATTCACATAGGTTTCAATCCTGTAAACTCCCATCCGGTTGCCGGAAAAGGCGGCCAGATCAAAGCATTTCAGGATCATCACGATCTTGGAATTTTCTTTCAGCCGCAGGTTGCCGTTGATCAAAACAGGCTGTGATTCGTTGATCCTGACATAATACCCGTTTATGGTAGGCCTGATCCTGTCTTCCATCTGGTCCTTGAAGAACTTGAGAGGGTTTACCATATTTAAAGGATTTAATTCCTCCATAGAGAAATGGAGATGGATACCATAAGAATGACCGGTGTCTCCCGTGCGCCCCAGAACATTGGTTTCTGTCACGGCCATATGAGTTTTATTGACCGTACCTTCTTTAATATGAAAATAGTATGACCGGTAACGGTCATCATGCTGAACGATGACCATATTCCCGCTTCCCATATCATTATCAAAGGGGAACTCGGCTCTATCATAATAAAAAACAATATTCCCGTCCATAACCGGATAGATGTCCTGTTCCCCGCCTCCAAAATCAATACCGTTATGAAAATGGTCCTTGCGGCTTTCCCCAAAGCTGGACGTCAGTTTGACCCGCTTGAGAGGGAGCTGGGCAGCCGGAAGCAGAGCCGCAAAATAAATGCCTGTGAAAATTCCAATAATTATCTTCTTCATGATCAGATTCCGTATAAATATATTGTATCGCCTGTTTCGATAAAAAATGAGTATTTATCCTTTGAAAAAAGAACACGCACATTCTTTTCATCAAATAAAAGCCGGTAAAGCATGCTCCCTTCCCGGGCATACAGTTCCACACAGGACATACCATCCATTTTATATGACAGCAGTATCATTTCCCCGTCATGGGAAACATCCATCCCGGTCATCTTCCGATCGGGCGACTTTTCAAAAATATTTTTTTCCAGCACGGGCCCGGTGCGTCCCACCTTATATAATCTGAATCCTCTTTCTGACTCTTCCAGAAGAAATCGGCTATCCATAGAAAAAACAAGTTCCATAGGTCTGCGGCGCTCATCACCGGTCATGTGCCGTGTCACGAGTTTTCCTCTCTGGTCCATCACATAGAGATATTCCTGATTTAATCCGGCCAGGCAGGCCACATATTCGCCACGGGGAGAAACAGCCACTTTTTTAACAAGGGGGATCTGTGATTCTTTAAACCGCTTTTCCCACAAGGTGTCCATTTTTGAATTATGACACATAACAGAACCGTTGATAAATCCGGTAGCGATGCGGTTCGTATGAAACGCCACACTGTAAGAAACAAGCAAACTCCCGCTGGCAATAAATTTACTCTCTTCCCTGGGCTTGGGATCCAGCAGGGAATAACCGCCGTTCTCTCCTGTTATCAGCATAATACAGGATTCATTTCCCGTCATAAAAGGGTATGCATAAGTTTCAAAATTCCAGGTTGTGCCCTTGTCCCTGTCCAGAAAAAAGATCTTTTCACCGTCTTTAAGATAATAGATAACGCCGCTTTCTCCTGTCCCGTATGTGACTTTCGCATTATCGCCCAGGCTGTAACTCTTTTGCGCTTCACCCGCAGAGTTGATAAAATGGATCATCCCCTTTTTTCTGAAAAAATATTTTTTCAACGCCCCGGCTTTAGCCAGATGGAATTGATCCTGCTTCAGGTCACGTGGATCGTTTTTATTCAGCTGCCATATCAGGAAAGGTTCGTGCCTGATAAAATAATTGATCGGTATGAACAGCATGAACAAAACAAAAAAGATCAACGTTCTTATAAGATGAAAATTCATAGTGTGCCTTTGATTAAAATAAGATGTTAATCTAATAAAATTTTTCGGGATGTCAATCAATATTAATTGTCAGATCGATGCGGCTGCAACTGTAGAATTCAAGTTCGTCCGTCCTGATTCTCTATCACGCAGGGAAAGGAATAAAGTGAAAGTTTATTCAATAAAAACAGGTCAGGGTCAATTCATTTTATAATGGCTGAGCGATTCTACAAAGATCTGCGATATATAAGGATCAAACTGCCTGCCGCCCTGTTCTTTGATCTCTTTAATGGATTCTGAAACAGGTTTCTGACTCTTATACGGCCGGTAAGAGATCATGGCATCAAACGCGTCCGCGACCTGAATGATCCTGGCAAATAAGGGGATATCAAATCCCTTCACCCCTTCCGGATATCCCGGATAGCGGCCATTCTGGTTGCCATCCCATCGTTCATGATGATACTTGATGGCTGACAGTATATTTTCCGGAAGGTTGAGCGATTTTAGAAAATTGTAGCCTCTGACAGGATGTTCTCTCATGGACCTCATCTCTTCCTGTTGAAGCCTCATCTCTGTTTTCAGCAGGTGGTCACTGACAAAGATCTTTCCGGCGTCGTGAAGAATAGCGCTTGTCCACAGATCAGGTATATCTTTTTCTGATATGATGTTCTTCTGTGTCAATTTCGGGATCATGAGATTAATGAACTGCTGTACTTTGGAAAGATGTATCAGCGTCAGGCTATCCTTTTTCTCCATGACACCCAGAACGGTCGGGATGACATTTGCTTCCATCAGGGTATCCCCCTTTATTATATAAGATGGGCGGTTTTCAACTGTGGTTTTGGTGGCAAGCGGCTACATACAACCTTTTCGGTATAAACAGATGGAATTCTTAACTTTTTTTTATATTTTTAAAAGGTGCTTTTCAGGCTGAAATGGATCTGCCCGTCCTCTAATTTCTGAAAATCCGGTATCCCGAAATAGACAGACGAATAAAAATTCCCTGTATTCAGGGACAGCCCAAAGCCATGACTGATCAACAGGGCTGCTCTGGAATCCCAATCAATAACAGACGTGTCAAAAAAAGCGGAAACGAACAGAACATGGATCAAAAGTTCAAGCTCGGTCTCGATACTGTTCTCAAAGACGGCTGAGCTCCATTTTTCCCCTTCATAATAACCTCTCAGTGTATATCCGCCAACCGGGAATTTTTCATCGAACGGGATATATGAAGAATAGAGATAACCGATCCTGTTCTTATAGATCAAACCCCAGTACGGCAGCGGTGAATGATAGGTCCTGATCCTGGTTTCGATCCTGGTAAGGAAGCGGTCAGAATTGAAATTTTTCTCCTGGATCACAATTTTCAGACTTTTTTCTTTTTTCCCCAGAATGATGTCCCTGAAATTGGACCTTTCATAAAAAACAGCCACAGCCAGGCGCAACCCCTGAACGACAATAGCGTTGTCTATCTTCTGTTTGTCATAAAAACGGTGATGCTCTGCTGCTGTCCGGACCCCCCATGTTGAATACTGGCTCAGTAACCAGGACCGTGAAACAGAAAAGATATGTTTTTCCTGCTTGTAGTCATCCTCTCCCAGAAACATCAAGCCGTTTCTATAGGTATAATCAAAAGAAAGGAGCCTGTATCCAAACCCCATTAAAAATTTATAATAATTCAGTTTTTCCCAGAACCCCATCTGGGCGCCGATGTTGAATCTTGTCGCAGGACTGGCAAAATCCCGGCTCACAAATTCAACAAAAGGTTCAACACCGAAATTATCGCTTATATTACCGCTGTAATTCAAATATGACCTTTTTTTTCTCTTCACCTTGATAAGAACCACTCTCTGCCCGGGATAGAGCATATAGCTGATCGCATCAAAAAGACCTGTATTATACAATTTCTTCAGCTGAAGTTTGAGAACTGTTTCATCCAGGATATCTCCTTCTTTTATTTTAAGATAGACATTTAATAGATTCCTGGACATGGGTAATTCACCTTTTATGGTGATCTTTCTGATCCGGTTAACATCCAGTGTGACCAGAGCGTCCCTGTCGCGTATGATAATATGATTCACCCTGGTCCATGTATACCCCTGATAGGCGAGATACCGGTCGATCCGTCTTGCTAATTCAGCCCGATTGGTCGTAAAGGAAATTTTACTCAGATCGACCATCCCTCGAAACTCATCATTATTGATCTTGATAACGGCATATACCCGGGTAACGAAAAGGATGAGGATCAGAAAAATTAATCTTTTCATATTATTATTTACAGGTTTTGCCAGTAATTTAAAAACACACTCAAAGCCTGTTCCATAAGATTAACGGGTTCATCAGGCTCGTCAGAAAGGATATATAATATAGAAGCGTAGGTGACTTTGAAGCTTTCCATAAAGCTGATCAGCGGATAGTCAAGAGATGTGATGGCCACAGGATCGAGCTTGGCTTTTTCTGCTTTTTTTACGATCCCGGATATGTCCCCGGGCCCGCACAAAGCCAGAACGGAATCAGGGATCGTTAATGTCACACCCGTGTGAACCCCATGATGAAAGCCGGGATCATTTTTAAAACTAGAAACGATATCCCTGATCTTTAAAGAAGGAGAAACAAGCAAGCGGTCTGATTCCATAGCCGAGGCCCGAGGAATAAGAATATCCCCCTTTTTGATCTCCTTTTTTAAAGAAAAAGCCTTATTGAATAGAACAATACGACTGACGCTCTTTTCGATCACTTCTTTTAGCAGGACCAGGTTATTATTCCCTAAAGGAATGTTCATGGCCAGCGTTTCTTTGTGTTTTAAAAAACAGCGGTAGGCCAGGAATTCCTCATCCCTGACAGGGATTTTAACAGCTTTTTCAAAATGACAGACCGCTTTTAAAAGCTCGTCACGAAAAGGGAATAAAAGGCAAGAAGAAGGAATTTTCTCATCAGGGAAAAAGCTTTTAATAAAGAATTTCATATAATATCAGAGGTTGTGATTTTCCTTTTGCCATGATCTTATAGGTCTTGCCGGGTTTGAACTTGTTCCTGACTTCTTTGTAGGTTTCAGCTGTGACCAGTATCTGATCCGCCCGAGCCGCCTGGCAGATCCGGGCCGCGGTATTCACGTTATCCCCCACAGCCGTATAATCCATTCTATCCTTACTTCCCATATTTCCCACAATGGCAATGCCGGCATGGATACCGATCCCCACTGATATTTTGTCTACCCTTTTCTCACCCAGTTCACTGATCTTCTTCTGGATCTGAATAGCTGATTTGATAGCCATTTCCGTGCCCCCGGCCCCTTCAAAAACAGCCATCACCTCATCTCCGACAAATTTGTCAACCGACCCGCCGTTAGCGTGTATGATATCAGCCTGAAAGCTGAGATAATTATTCAGCATGGAGATAACCTCTTCCGGAGCCCGCGCTTCAGAAAAAGCGGTAAAACCTCTGATGTCAGAAAAGAAAAGCGTGATCTTTTTTCTTTTGCCGCCCATTTCAACTTTCGTGTCCTCTTTTTTTGAGATCATCTCCACCGTGGATTTGGAGACATACTTTTGCATCATCATCTTTTCCCGTAAATGCTTGATCATCTCATTAAAAGAGTCGGCCATCTTTCCGATCTCATCTTCCAGAGCGATATTCACCTTTTGTTCGAGGTCTCCGTGCCCGACTTTTTCCATAACGGTCACAATTTTACTCACCGGGGACGTGATGGTCCCGGCGAAATAAAAAGAGACAACGATCCCCACAATAATAAATATAATAGTAAGGACCAAAGAACGGAGTCTCACGTCACGAACAGTCTTTTCAAGAACGTCTTTCGAAATACCGATACGGGCGGTCCCTATCTTGACATTCCTTGTTTTGGTCTGTATCATGATGGGAGCAGCCATATCGATGATCTCTTCACCCTCATAGGTCGTCTCCCTGACAACGACCTCTGTTATCTTTCTCAATTGTTTTGAATATTCATCCCTGTAATATTTTCTGATCTGCGCGGGATCGGAATGGTCAAAGACCCTGTTACGCTTGTCAAGGATCATACAGAAGACTATATTATACTTTGCCTTATTTTCCACCAGTTCAGTGATCACATCCGTGGTGATCGCCCGGTTCCGGTTGATCAAAGCCTCCCACCCGGTCTGAGCCAGATTACGCAGAATGATCTCTCCGCGTTTTTCCATTTCACCGATAATGGTCTGTTTCTGCCTCTGATACAGTATCTGTGACAAAAGCAGTAAAGACCCGGTCAGGATAAGAATAATAATAATGGTGATCTTGAACTTCAGCGGTAATTTCAGATATAGGTTTGCCGGATTCACTTTTTCCTCTTTACTGTATCTCTTTTAATATTCTATTAACGCGCTGCAGATAATCATTGGCTTCTTTACCATACTGGGATTTCGGTGCGATCCAGTAGGCCTTGCTGAACAACGATCTGGCTTTTTTATAATCCTTGGCCCGATAATATTTCAATCCCTGATCGATCAATTCCCTCTGCGTTCTCAAATCCTTTCGTGTCACAGTGGACTGTCTCCTGATCGGGATCAAGAGCTTTCCAAAAGATTTCGTATAGGAAAGAGCGCCAAACCCCGTATCATTTTCCAGATTACTGGTGATGCCCAAAGCGATATTGCCGGTCAGCTTGCCCAGCCGGATACCGTAAAAGAGCTCGTCCCGGCTGTTAAGCCCTATGCCGGCATTAATAAATTTCCATCCATAATTCACACTGGCTGAAACAGCGGAATCATAACCGTTATAATTCAAGCCCAGATATACCCTGAGATCAGGGACCAGGACCTCAGCTGCCACACCATAGTCTAACGTAAATAAAGTGAAATTGGTATAAAAATTCAAATCCGGCTGAGACACGGCATTCTTTAAATGGATACCGGTAGAGATCCCCAGAGGAGAATTGGCATAATAATCCTTGATGCTCACCTGTAATCCTGTGGAGAATCCGTAATTGACCTGCTCATTGGTCGCGCCTGCCAATTCCCGGTGTATGGCAATGTTAAAGCCCAGATTGAACATATCCTTCATCCCGATCCCCAGTCCTGTCTCATACGAATGGAATTCACCCATAGAGACCACAGAGAACCCGAACCCGAAATTCTTGTTCAGTTTATAAAGCACGTTCATGTTATGCAGAACCCCCGGATCGATGAGGGTCACGGAAAAAATACTGGCGTGGGTCCCGCCGATCCCGGCCGGATTCACGCCTATCGAAGCCGGACCCGTATTATCCGCGACGATCCCATAACCGGTATAGATCTGCTCCGGGTCATAATAATAGGCCTGAAGTGATGAGATA
>JAFGFC010000112.1 GCA_016931325.1 Spirochaetota bacterium
GATCCTGTTGCCCAGGACAAGAGAAAAGATCCGGTTGAACAGCATTTCATAACTCAGGAAAATAAATCCCGACAAAAAGGAAAAAAGATACAATTCCCCTACAGTCAGTGAATGTTGCCCTTTTATCAATACCGAGGGTTCCTTTACAGGCGCCGATGCCAGGAGAGAAGATCTTCGATAAAAAATAATGATCAACAGGGCGCAAAAGAAAACAAAAAGGCCGGAAAGGAAAACCAGATAGAGAGATTGCAGAACCCCGAGATATTTTATCAGGAAGAATCCTGTCACGATACTTCCTGCAGCCGCCCCCCCGGTATTAACCGCATACAGCACGGAATTGTCCTTTCTTGTTTTCATGGACAGGGCGAGCACGGGAAACGTCAACCCCATGCCTATCGTGGGAACAGCCAGCAGGCCGAATGAGACGAAAAAATGATTAATGATAAGGGGAAGGACCTTTTTGCTGGCTGTTGTCAGAGAAAGGAAAAAGTCATTCTTGAGGATGATCAGGGGGATGATCTTGCAGGAATACAACCCGACAAGCAGGGTGACAACACCATATATCAGGATATTCCATCGTTTGAAGAACTCGACATTCTTATGGATCATCCGTTCAGCCAGACAGCTTCCCAGGGCCAGACCCAGCATAAAAGCGGTTACCACGACGGACATAGAATAGGCGGTATTACCCAGGACAATGCCGAGAGAATATATGGATATGATTTGAATAACTAAAGAATTAAATCCTGATAGAAAAAAAAGAAAGTAAATAGATAAAGAAAGTTTATTATCAGTTTTGAATAAATTATTTTTCATTTCACTCCCTGTCAAGCCTTTTCCTTTCCGCGATCTCGTCATCATCCGGGTTGATCATTTTATCGACACACTCATCGATCCATTCTTCAAGGCTGATCGTTTTCCCTTCAGAAGGAGGGGAATCATCATCATAAGTATGCCCCCAGAAGACCCGGCCATTAGACCACTGCAACCCGGAAACACCGTTCTCGGTTATAAAGGTCACGACATCGCCTGTCGCGTCGGGTGTCAGGTTCATTTCAAGCCGGGGTCCCACGGCCATAGCCTCATCATTATCTTCCAGGACAAAAGATACCAGGGACAAAATCCCCGGATTATCGCAGACATCATATTCCAGCTTTAAAAATCCCAGCTTGAGCGGGATATATTTCACCTCTTTTCGTTTTCCGTTCCTGTATTTCTGTAAAAAGCCTTCCGGCATTTCATTCTTCATGGCCTTCATTGATTTGCAATTATTTCTCGGCCCAATTACGTAACTCCCTCTTAATTTTATTTTCTATCTTCTTCCCGATCTCTTTCCACTCTTTCTCTTTCTGGCTTTTTTTCTTCTTGCCGGACTCATCCAGCCAGTTTTTGATCCCTTTGCGAACCTTATCCTCAACCCGCGTAGCGATCTCTTCCCACTCTTTTTCCTCTGAGCTTTTTTTCTTGCATTTCGGTTTCCAGCGGGATTTGCAGCTGCCTCCATAGAATATGGAAATACCGAGAATAAATCCAAAATTGTACCATCCGCCCGTATTGGCTGTTTCATAAACGGTTACTTTGTCAGAGAACAGGCTTATGATAAACGTGAACAGGCTGATAAAACCATGCCATAATCCGGCCCAGAAACCAGCCGGTTTGGCGTCAAACCTCACATTTCCGGGCGCGCAGCTGATCAACAGAAGAATCGAAAAAATAATTAAAAGAGAAAGGATCTGTTTAACTTTCAACTCCATAATTTCCTCCTTTGACCCACAAGGTGCGTATCAGATCAATATTTTTCTTTTTCATAGTCCAAACAGTACATTTATGCATGAACTATCTTTAGTCGCGGGTATTTCTCTGTATATCTTTTTCAAATGGTACTCTTTTTTTATATCCATCATCTTCCCGGCAGACCCTAAATTTATATCCAGGGTGAGGATCATCTCTTCATCCAGGTCCTTATTATACCTGACAGGATCATCCCAGATATAATAGTCAAACTGCTGCCGGATCCGGTCATCAGGATCGATCGTCCTGACAGGTTCAGGCAGATCAACCATGTTTGTATACTGTATCAATTTCCCTTCGCTGTCATCCACAAAACACCGGATATCCGTTAATTTCTTCTTTATTTTATTCTTCAGGAACAATATATCGATATTTATATCATGGATCGTGACCTTTTGAAAATCTGATTGGCCAAAAATAAGGATATTAAAATAATAACGGCTTTTTTGCTTCCTCGTTTCCTTCGTATCCTGCGAGAACTTTAATTCAGGATAATTGACCCGGATCATGATATTCGTCATGATGGCGAACTGATCTTTTGCCATGTATTCCGGAGTGGACTGTTCCTTAAAAAGATACAGTTCATGAGCCCGCCTTGTTTCGCAGGAAAAAATCAACCACAGGATAAGGCTATATAAAAAAACAGGATACCTTTTAATGTTCCTATTAGCCATGAATTATTTTTTAATCTACTCTATTAAATAAATTTGTCAAGCGCAGGGGTGTACAATTTTTATAAAATTATTGATTTTACAAATTGAATGTATATATTCTATCCAAGTATTGGGGTTATTACCTTCTTAATACATGACAAAAAATACTATCATATCAATAGATATGTATAAATAGAAAACAAATTTTTTAAAAAGGTGTAAAAATGAAAGGAAAAGTAAAATTTTTTAACAGTTCCAGAAACTTTGGCTTTATCGCCGGAGAGGATGGAAAGGAGTACTTTGTGCACCAGACAGGATTAAATGAAGGCGTTACCATCGCTGAAAATGATTCTGTCAAATTTGATGTGGAACAGGGTGACAAAGGTCCTAAAGCTGTTAATGTTTCATTAGATAAAAAATAAGTAATATCATTATTTTTTAACTTGCGCTAAAAAATATCATACTTGTTCAAGATCGTTCTGTATTAATTTTCCGGAGGTCATTATTATGGGTGAAAAAGGCAAAAAAGACAAAGGCGGAAGAGAACAAAAAAAACAGGCAAAACTGTCTTTAAAGGAAAAAAGGAAACTTAAAAAGCAGAAGAAGAATATGTAAGATCCGACCATCGTCCTCTTATCCCCCCGCTCCAGCATCGAGATGCAAGCCCAGGTAATATCGCACAATAATTACAACAATAATATAGAAAAAGAATAGAGAGATGGAAATCACTAATTTCTTATTTGTTTTCTGCCTCGAGGCTGTCCGGCCCAAATAGATAAAAAGCAATCCAAAGCCAAAGCAGGGCCAGATAAAAATATTGTATAAAATTTTTTCGGCCCGTTCAAATTCCGTCAGATACCCGTCAGGAAACCCCAACCATTTGACATAAAACTGGTAAATAAAAACCGGAAGCGTCAAGCTTACCAGTCCAAGAAAATAAGCCAGGATACGATTGAACAAAGACACCTTTTTTTCTTTCATATCTTAAAAGTTATTATTTTATGTTAAACTGTCAATCGTTTTAAATCAATATAATTAGCATGCAAAAGCTAACAGGACCATCTCGATATTCATAAATCATTGGAAACCATAAATGAATATATTAGATTAAAATCATCGGGGGTAATATGAAATCAAA
>JAFGFC010000113.1 GCA_016931325.1 Spirochaetota bacterium
AATATACAGATAAGAAATTTGTTGTCAATAGCTTTGGGATTATGAAAGTAAAATTGTCCTGAATGGTTTATTTAATTTGTAATTTCTGTTTCCTCATGATAGAGGGCCTGCATTTTGTCAATATCGAATTCGATCGTAACATGGACATCAATGAACAGGTCCTGATGATTGTCCATGAGAAAGGAAAACGAAACACTCCAGCTTTTATCACCGGTTTTTTCAGACGGCAGGACAGACTTCGGCCGCCAGCTGGATAAAAAGACATCCTCCATTCTCTTCCCGGTCTTCCGGTCTATCAGGTCGAACTTTTTTTCATTGTAATAAAAGGACCACATGGCGGAGAGGGGAGTGGTCCACTGGTCCTCGATATTCAACAGCCTGGCTTTGGCAATAATTTTCTTTTGTTTTCCCCCTGATTCGATCTTTGTCAGGACAACCTCTTCAGTATCCTCATCCATATGTTTCATGCTGTAAATATAGATATTCTTTACGGGGATTTCAAGAATTTAATGGAAGATAGGGGACGGTTCTAATACTTTTTATTTTTTCTTTTTTATTGTCTCTAAATATATACTAGACATATATGCCACAGTTAAAAAAGATGTTTATTTATGTGAATAAGTATTAGAACCGTCCCCATTCTTTCTGAACGCCTGAGCACAAGGAGGTGCTCGTGCGTGAATCTGCATGGATGCAGATTAACAAAGGCCTACCATAGAAGGTTTTATAGTGATAAATATTTATAAAAATACCCTTATCTAAGACCTTCTATGGTAGGCCTTTGTTAATCACGCCCGGTAGGATTCGAACCTACGGCCTACGGATTAGAAATCCGTTGCTCTATCCAGCTGAGCTACGGGCGCATCTGTCCTGTCGGGATGGCGGGACTCGAACCCGCGACCTCTTGCTCCCAAGGCAAGCGCGCTAAACCAAGCTGCGCCACATCCCGTAATTTTGGCTTGTAATATAACAGCTTTGCCGGAAAGTGTCAACCACTTTGTGCGGTACTTTTTCCCACCAGCTGGAACTTGGCCCGGCGGTTCGCCAGATCGACTTCCATAAGCCTGGCCAGAATCCTTTCGCCCATACGGAAGGCTTTCTTTTCTCTTCTCCCTTTTATCTCAAACCGGGTCGGGTCTTTTTTATACCGGTCTCCCTCTATTTCACTCAAGGGGATATAACCCTTTACCAGGTTGTCGCTCAATTCAATATACATCTCTTTATTGGTGATATTGGTGATAATGCCTTCAAAGATATTGCCTGTCTCCTTTGATATCAGCTGCAGCTGGTGCAGCAGGATCACTTCTCTTTCCGCCTCATCCGCCTTGGTGGACTGCTCGGTCGTGTGGTCACAGATCTGGTCAAGGTTTTCCGTGATCGCTTTCACGCTGTGTGTCTTTTTTTCGAGAACAGCCTTTAAAAGCCTGTGCAGGGTCAGATCAGCATACCGCCGTATCGGTGAGGTGAAGTGGGTGTAACAGGAGGAACCCAGGCCAAAGTGCCCGATATTATGGGAAGCGTATTTGGCTATGGCCATGGTCCTCAGAATAAGATAATTGACCAGTGTCTCTTCTGACCGGCCCTCAATGACTTTGATCACCTTTTGAAAGAACTCGCTGTGATTCCTGGACTTTATATTGATACCCAAAAGCGTGATAAATTTCTGAAAGTCCCTGACCTTGTCCGGATTGGGCGGTTCATGGACCCTGTAGATTGAACGCAGGGGGGATTGCTCCATATAGCGGGCTACTGTCTCGTTGGCCAGGATCATGAACTCTTCGATCATCCTGTGGCTTAGCAGCCGGGCGGATTTCTCTATCTCAATGGGCGTGCCCGCTTCATCAAAGATGATCTTGGCTTCAGGCAAATCAAAATCAATGCTGCCTCTTCTGTACCGTTTTTTTATAAGGATATCTGTCAGCGCTTTCATATTCTGAAGGGATTGATGCACATGAGGATAGTCTTTGATGGATTCTGTATCGTTGTCTATTATCCTCTGCGCTATCCTGTAGGTCAATCTGGCCTTACTCTGAATGATGCTGGGATAAATACTGTATTCGTATACATCTCCTTTCTGGTTGATGAGCATTTCACATGTCATGGTCAGCCTCTCCACGTTCGGCTTGAGGCTGCACAGGTTATTGGATAATTTTTCAGGCAGCATGGGCAGGCAGGTATGCGGAAAATAGACGCTGGTCGCTTTCTGATAGGCGAACCGGTCGATCAAACTTTTTGGTTTCACATAATGGGCCACATCAGCGATGTGGACAAAAAGCCGGAAATTTCCATCGACCTTTTGGACAGCAACCGCATCATCAAAATCTTTAGCATCCTCTCCGTCAATGGTGAAACAATTCTGATTTCTCAGGTCAGTCCGCTGTTTTATCTCCTCGAAGGGGATGGCTTCAGGGATGTCCCTGGATTCCTGAAGAACGTCTTCAGGGAACTGCAGGGGAAAATCATATTTTCTTATGACCAGTTCCAGGTCAGCCTGCTTGCCCTGACCCAGATTTTCCACCACTCTGACAGGAGGGATGTTTTTCGGCGAAGGCGTCAGGCCGACTTCAAGAACAATATAATCGGATTCATTGAATTTGATCGTTTCCCTGGAGCTCAGTTTAAATTCAGCCCGGATAAATTTATCAATAGGACAGGCGATCCATTCATTTTTCTTTTTATGCACTCTGGCGACGATCTTTTTATTCCCGCGCTGGAGGATCGTTTCCACCTTGCCCCTGGTCTTTCCACGGCCTTTCATGAGGCTGCATTCGACGATATCCCCGGGTAAGGCAAATCCCTGGAACCCGGACGGGATATAGATACCCTGTCCCCCTTCCAGGGGATCGACAAATCCGAACCCTTCCCTGTAAAGGGAAAGCCTCCCTTTTATCATCTGTGGCTTTCGCAAGACAGTGTAGCGTTGCCCTTTCAACTCCTTGATCTTGTCTTCTTTCACCAGAAAAGACAGTGATCGATCGATCTCTTTCGAAGGGATCCTTTTAAAAAAACTGTAGATCTTTTTTAACCGGGCAGGCTTGTTATATGTCTTGATAAAATTAAATATTTCGTTCTGTAAAGAGGACATTTTATAATTAATTCAATTTTTATATTTCAAACCCGCTGCTGAGCCTGAAGGCTCAGCTACGAATTTGGTGATTTAATAAAACCTCATGGTTGAATAGGAATGTTTACCCAGGGTGCTCTGGTCAAAGAATTCAAGTTTATCCTCAGGTAATTCCTCTAAAAAACGCGACATTTCCGAAGGAATATTCTGCTGAAAAAAATTTCTGATCACGGAATAGCTGGTATAGATCCTTTCCCTGGCTCTTGTGAGCCCCACATAAAAGAGCCGCCTCTCTTCTTCAAGGTCTTCCGGATCCTCATTCAAATTTCTGTGATGCGGGAACACACCGTCCTGCATCCCGACGATAAAGACCACCTTGAACTCCAGGCCCTTGGCGTTGTGCAGGGTCATCAGTGAGATCGTCTGATCCTGAGAATCCCATTCATCGATACTGGTCTGAAGGCTGGCTTCTTCAAGATAATTTTCCAGGCCCAGGGAAGGGTCCTTTTTTTCTCTCTCCCTGATGTCCTGGATCAATTCGCTGATATTCCCCCGCCTGGATTCGAATTCTTCAGGTGAAAAATTCTTTAGATAATCAGCATATCCGGTCTCTTCGATAAGGAAGAGCACAAATTCCGAGAGCTTTAAATTTTTTAAATCCTGGCTGATGGATTGGATCAGATCAACAAACGAGCGGATCTTTTCCTGTATGTTCTTTTTGACGCCTTCAATTTTATTACTGGTCAATAAAGCCTTGAACAGGGAGACCTTGTTCTCGAAAGCATAGTCTTTCAACCGGTTCAATGTCGTTGTGCCGATGCCCCTGGAGGGGATATTAATGATCCTCTGCAGGGAGACCTCATCTTCCCTGTTGGCGATCAGTTTCAAATAAGCCAGAATGTCCTTGATCTCTTTTCGTTCAAAGAAGCGGACCCCGCCGATGATCACATAGGGGATATGATATCCCTTGCAGCTTATTTCAAAGCTGCGGGACAGGTAATTGGTCCGGTAGAAAATGGCAATATCGTTATATTGATAATCCTGCCTGTGGACCAGGTTCAATATCTCGCGTATGACGAATTCCGCCTCATCGCGGCTCTGGTCGAATTTATAAAGCCTTAAATAGTCTCCTTTTCCCTTTGTGCCCCAGAGTTTCTTGTCGCTTCGTTTTATATTATTGCTTATCACGGCTGTGGCGCTGTCCAGGATATTCTGAGTGGAGCGATAATTCTGTTCCAGCTTGATGATCTTGAACCCGGGAAAATCTTTCTGAAAACGGAAAAAATTCTCCGGTGTAGCGCCCCGCCAGCTGTAAATGGACTGATCCTCATCTCCCACAACACAGACGTTGGTATGTTTCTCGCCTAAAAGACGGGTAAATTCATACTGGATATGATTGGTGTCCTGAAATTCGTCGACAAGAATGTACTGCCATTTCTTCCGGTATTTTTCAAGCACTGTTTTCTCTTTCTTGAATAATTCCACGGTCTTGAGTAAAAGGTCGTCAAAATCCAGGCAATCGGTCCGTTTTTTATAATTTTCATAGTTCCGGTAGATCTCGAACATCTCTTTCTCATAGGTGGATTGGATCTCGATTTCCGGGGTGAATTCATAGGATTTCCAGCGGCTGATCTGTTCACCGATCTTTTTAGGATTGTAGATCTCACGGTCCATCTCGCTTTCGTCAATAATATTCTTTAATATACTTTTCTTGTCTTCTTCATCAACGATCGTAAAATGAGATGGTAATTTTATGTGGGCCGCTTCTATACGCAATATCCGCAAACAGACAGAATGAAAGGTGCGGATCATGATATCATTGATCTTTCTATGGAGCAATCGGGCAACCCTCTGCTGCATCTCCGAGGCGGCTTTATTGGTGAACGTCACTCCCAGGATGCTCCAGGGTTTTATCCCGTACTCACCGATAAGATAGGCGATCCGGTAAGTGATGACCCGTGTCTTGCCTGAACCGGCCCCGGCCATGATAAGCAGGGGGCCGTCTTTATACTCGACCGCTTCTTTTTGCTGTGGATTTAATTCGTTCTGTTTAAACATCTCGATCCTTTGAAAAGTTATCCCCATTATATTGTTTTTGATTTAATTGGCAAGGATTATTTTTTAATGATCAATTTGAATTCTCTGTTTATTCTGTCCCCTTGGATCTTGATCAGATAGATCCCGGACCCGGTTTTTTTACCCCCCTGGATTGAACCATCCCATACCTGATATCCGCCGGCCTGATAGGGCTGTCTGGGAAAGAGTTTTACCAGATTCCCTTTCACATCATATATCTTTATCTCAACAGAGTCATTCTCACCTATAACGATTCTACAGGACTGATCTCCGGAAACATCTATATAGTTCGGAAAAACACCGGTTTTATTGCCCATGATCCCGGAAAAAGTATAGGAAAATATATCAGAGGCAAGAATGCCTGCCTGATTGGTGGCCACGATCTTATATTGATATTCCAGTTCGATATTCGCGGTTGTATCCACAAAAGCGCTTGTATTCTGGGGTGTTGTACCGATGAGTTGAAAGTTCGTGCCGGAAAAAGAACGATATATCTTGAATCCTTCTTCATTGATCGTATTGTCCTGCCACATCAGCTTTAAATGCTTTCCTGAGGAAGAGAATTTCAGCGACGAAGGCTTGGGATAAGGCGCCTGGAGATATTTTATGGTGAAGATATCCATATCCGC
>JAFGFC010000114.1 GCA_016931325.1 Spirochaetota bacterium
AGATACTCCTTGCCAGAAAATAATGAAATGTAATCCTTTTGTCAATAAAAAAGGGCAAGCATGAAAAAATAAAATCCATTGACTATCAGGAGAAAAAAAGTTAGAATTATTCAAGGTTTTATCCCGCAACACGGGAGGATGAAAAATGAATAAATCAACACCCAGGATATCCGGTCAGGCGGGCTTGCTGCCGGGAACGGTTATCCATATCGGGGAAAAAAAACTTGAAAAAGCCATTATTACCCTTATCGATTATAATGAAAAAGAGTTTCAGGAGAAAAAGGTGGAATCCGTTGAAAAATGTTACCCCTTCCGTGATAAACCGACCGTTACATGGATCAATATCGACGGCCTTCATCAGACCGAGGTGATCGAAAAGATCTGTAATAATTTCAAGGTTCACCCCCTTACCATTGAAGATATTGTCAATACTTCTCAGAGGCCGAAAATGGAAGCGTTTGATGATTATCTCTTCATTGTCCTGAAAATGCTCACCTACGACAGGAAAAAGAAAAAGATAGACGTCGAGCAGATCAGTTTTATCCTGGGGGAAACGTACCTTATTACCTTTCAGGAAAAAAGCGGGGATGTTTTTGAGAATATCAGGGACAGGATAAGGACAGCCAAGGGTCGCGTCAGAAAAATGAAAGTGGATTACCTGGTTTATTCTCTTATTGATGCGATTGTGGACAGCTGTTTCTCTTTACTTGAAGAGATTGGAGAAAGTATTGAAAAGACCGAAGAAAATCTTATTCTGGACCCGGCTCCGGACACCCTGATGGTCATTAAAAATCTAAAAAAAGAGATGATCCTTTTACGCAAATCGGTCTGGCCTTTGAGGGAAGTGCTCCATAACCTGACACGGGCCGAACATTCCTACATCCATGCAAGCACCGAGGTCTATCTCAGGGACGTCTACGATCATACGATCCAGGTGATCGATACCATTGAATCCTACAGGGATATGCTTTCCGGACTTTTGGACATTTATTTATCCAGCATGAGCCATAAAATGAACGAGGTCATGAAGGTCCTTACCATGATCGCCACGATCTTTATTCCCCTCACCTTTATTGTGGGAGTTTACGGCATGAATTTTGAATTCATGCCGGAAATTAAATGGAAATGGGGTTATTTTGCGATATGGGGTTTTATGATCCTGGTTTTTGGCGGCATGCTAGCTTATTTTAAAAGAAAAAAGTGGCTGTGACCGCGTGTATGGATCAATTCCTTTTCCGGGACCGGCTCACGATCAACCCTATAACTCCTCCGATAAGGACAGATAAAAATATCATGATCGCGCGGCTGGTCTGAAAAGACCAGATTAAAAACCGGATCTTGACGATCTCATAGTTCTGAATTGTGAATATGATCAATACAAGTAACAGTAAAAGTATAATGATAAATTTCATGTTCTTTTCCTCTGTTAATAATAAATAAAATTTAATTATTTTGCCTTTAAAGTCAAGGGTTACATAATCATTTGACTTCTTGTCTATTTACGTTACATTTTAAGATAAAATGATCGCTGAAAAAGATAAAAAGGGAAAAGGCAATATCTTTGTCTTCATCATCCTCTTTCTGGCCGTCTTTAACCTCTTTCTGGAACACGGGATCGAACCCAGCCGCTTCGCGAAACAATTGATCCAGTATCTTGATATAGGCATCTTACTTTTATTTGCCCTTGATATTATTTTAAACCTCACACAGGCAAAAATAAAAGGGGAATTCTTTAAAAAGAATTTTCTTGACATCATCATCATCGCTGCCCTGATCGGCTTTTTTATCTATAACCGTTATATATCATTCTTATTGCACACCAACCAGTTGCAGTCATTATCTAAAAATGTAATCATCTTTAGAAATATATTTATCCTTCTCAAGGTATTCAGCCGGATGAAAAAGCTTAACTATTTTTTAAAGAGTATATCCAGCCACCCGGCCCAGACGATCTTATTCAGTTTTATGATCGTCATCCTGGCCGGGACCATCCTTCTTATAATGCCTTTCTCCACAGCGGATGGATCGCGGCTGGGGATCCTGAACGCTCTTTTCACCTCCACATCCGCCGTGTGCGTGACAGGGCTCATTGTCGTTGATACAGCCACTCGGTTTTCCCTTTACGGCCAGATCATCATCATGTCTTTGATACAGACCGGAGGACTGGGCATCATGATACTCTCCTATTTCTCGGGTTTGATCATTGGAACGAAATTTTCCATAGAGGACAAGATCCTCATGTCCTATATGCTCAATGAGCAGGATATGAAAAATATCTCCCGCGCCATTCTGAACATTATTCTGGCGACATTTCTCATCGAGATCATTGGCGCATTGGTCCTCTTCACCGTTTTTAAGGGGTGGTTCGGCCTTTCCTGGAAAAGCGTTCTGTTCTCCGCCTTTCATTCTATCTCAGCCTTCTGCAATGCAGGATTCGCCCTGTTCACAGACAGTTTTGAGCAGTTCAAGTCGAACATAACGCTGAATATGACCATAACTCTATTGATCATCATGGGAGGTTTGAGTTTTATTGTTATCAATAACCTCTTCAGGTATGTTAAAAATGTGGTTAAGCGAAAAATCTTTGAAAAAAGAGAAAGTATCGTTAAAATAAGCCTGAACACCCGCTTGGTTCTGATCATTACCGCCATCCTGATCATTATTGGCACGCTGATCCTCTATGCCTTTGAACATAAAGCCAACCTGATCCGGTATGACCTTGTCACACAGTATCTTGTCGCTTTTTTTCAATCCGTCACGCTCAGAACAGCCGGCTTTAACACAATTGATTTTTCCCATCTGCAGATATATTCTTATCTTGTCATGATCGTTTTCATGTTCATCGGCGCGGCTTCCGGTTCCACGGCCGGCGGGATCAAGGTCAACACACTGTCCGTCATTTTCTCCTATATAAAATCCCTGATCAAAGGTGAGGAAGATATTGTTATTTTCAAACAGTCCATAGCCAAGGATCTGGTCAATAAAGCCTTTCTCATCATTATCCTGTTCATCTCCTCGATCTTTCTGGGCACTTTGATACTGACCATAACAGAAAATTTTCAGCTTATCCAGATCCTGTTCGAAACCGTATCAGCCATAGGAACAGTAGGGCTGTCCACCGGTATAACGGGCCAATTGTCCGTCATCGGTAAAATAACGATCATCATGCTCATGTTCATCGGCCGTCTGGGGCCTTTGACCATTGTGGCCGCCATTTCCAAACGAGGCAAGAAATTCCAGATAAAGTTCCCGGAAGGGAATATCAATATCGGATAAAAAGGAGCAACTTATGGCAAAAGAAAAAGTATTTTCCGTATTTGGCCTGGGAACTTTCGGTTTTCAGGTCTGTAGCGTCCTGGCCGATAAAGGGGCCAAGGTGATCGCGGTCGATAATCAGGCCCGGCTTGTGGAAAAGATCAAGGATCATGTGACCCAGGCCATTGTGATGGACACGACCGATGAAGAATTATTAAAAACATTGCCGCTGGATGATATTGACGTGGCGGTCGTCGCTATCGGCGATAATATCGAGGCCAGCATATTGACCACAGCTCTCTTGAAAAAACTGGGTATCCCTTATATTATCGCCCGAGCCGTTTCTCCCATCCATTCGCAGGTTTTGAAGCAGGTGGGAGCCACAGAAGTGATCAATATCGAGATCGAGGAAGGGAAAAGAACAGCCAACAAACTGATCGCTCCTTTTGTTCTGGATACCATCCCGCTTTCCCAGAATCAATCCCTGGCCGAGGTGAGAGTATCAAAAAAGTTCATCGGTAAAAGTCTGGCCAAACTCGATTTGAGAAAAAAATATAATGTGAACGTCGTCTCGATCAAGCGGTTCCAGACCAGTATTGACGAAGTCGGCAATCCCGTAAAGAACGAGATCGCGCTCTTTCCCAAACCCACGGACATTTTAAAAGAGAACGATATCCTGGTCATCATAGGGGGAGAAAAAGATATTGAGCAACTCAAGGAGTAAACCATGTTAATGATGAAAAAAGCCTATTTTTACCTTTTCTTCCTGTTATGTATCGTGCTTGTATTGATTTTGGGCCTGAAGGGGTATTTTTATTTTACAGATGTGCCAATTAAAAGCAGAGGGGATATCAAATATCACTCTGAGAATATGCTCTTTATTGCTATCCTTTTCAGCCTCATCCTGATGACATCCCTGATCCTCCTCAGGGTCAAGAGCCGCAATATCCTGAAAGAGCTTGACAAGGTCATTGAATTGTCCAGATTCGGCACCTTTTATTTCGAAGAATATCTGGACAAGATGGGGCAGCTGGGCGACAGGATAAAACATCTCCATTACGACCTGAACATGCTTAACGAAAAAAAATCCCTCAAGATCAGTTCCCTGTCAAAATTGAATGATTTCCTTGTTGAGAATATCGACCTGGCCCTGAGCATTACCGACCCGCAGGGAAAGATCATTAACGTCAGTAAAAAATTGATTACCAAATATAAAATTGAAAAAAAAGATATCCATGACCAGTTCATGAATAATATTATTTTAAACCTTAATACCGAAAATATAGCATCTCAGCTGGAAACCACGAAAAATTTTCTCGTCAATAAAAAAATGAAATTAAAGATAAAGGATATCAGTTTTGATTCGGATGTTGTCTTTTATCCCATCTTTAATGCGAAGAATCAGCTCGCTCATATTGTCTTTATACTCGGCGGGGAAGATATTATTGAGGCTTTGACTAAAAAAGCAGAACAGATCACTGCCAAAAAGCCTTCCTTTGGCAAGAAAATGGTGGATATATTCAGGCGCCTTACCAAACCCGTAAAGGAAAAACAATAGCTGATCTGTACGATCAGGGTCCGGGAGATGACATCTCAATCCTGTTTTTTCTTTAACTTTTCTCTGGCTTCTTCCAGCTGTCTCTTTAATTCCTTGTTGTCCGGATCGAGTTTTAAAGCTTCGCTCCATTCTTCAACTGCATTTTCATACCCTTCCTTGATAAAAGCATCCAGTCCATTATAATAATAGGCCTTGAATCTCTGCTCTTCCCCTTCCTTCCACCGTATAATAATGATCTTGAAGGATTCATCGATTATTTTCGATCCATCCTGCTGCGGTTTCTCATATACCATATGCAGGATCCTGTTCTCGTCAATGCCTCTGTGGACAAAATAATTGTACACGGACTCCCCTCTTTTTCTGGCCAATCTCATTTCATCGTCCTTTAGTGAAGACGTCTGCATGATAATAACAACATTTTTGTATTTTTCGACCTTTATGACATCCACAAGGTCATCCAGTATATCATATCCCTCTCTTTTAAAATCCTCTTTTTTCTCTATAAATATTTTATCCTTATACTCACTGAGCCCAATGATCACTTTTTCCTTCTCATCGTCGACCCTGAATACCGCTTTTTCTTTTTCATGGATAAAAGACAGCGTGATCATATGCTTCCCAGACAGTTCATGAGGGATAAAGGCATAATCCAGGAGCAGTTTAAATCCTGAGATCGGGAAGCGGGTGCCCAATCCCAGAGAAACATGACTCTCTGTTCCTTTTTGATATTTATATCCCGCGCGCAAAAATAATATCTGATTATAAATATATTCCAGGCCCATATTAAAAATTTCCGGGCTGTCACTGGGGAAATTCATATCCATACCCAGGCGGGCGCTGTTTCGTTCATTGATCTGAAAAGCGTATCCGATCCCCGAACGGAAATTTTTCGGCAGAGAGGTCTCTTCCTCATCATAGACCAATGGATTTCCCAGATTCTGAACAGAGACCCCAAAAGAAAAATTATCCTTGAGCCTGGGATAACCCAGCGGGAGGAAGGTAAATTTATATAACAGGCCCAGGTCAAAGGCAAAGGAATTCTTGCTCATATCGCCCAATCTTGATTTTAAATATTTGGCATTAAATCCCAGATTGAGATTTTTATCCATAGAGAATATCTTTAACGGATTATTGGCATAGCCCAGGGTCAGGACATAATCCCCGGCATCGATCTGGTTACCGATGGCATTTCCCTGTGAATCAGTCTGTTCAAAAGCAGGGAGAGAAAAGAATTTAAAGCCCATGGCCAGGTATCCCCCGTACACACTGCCCGGCAGAGACGTGCCCATAACGAACTGACCCAGATGTATCTCTGAAAAATAGTTTATATAGGTGAAGGAAAGCCCCTTATACGTCAGGGTATTGAGCCCGGCGGGATTGACGGAAATCGCATCCAGATCATCTGCCAGACCCACAACCGCATCATTCAACGCTCCGGACCGGGCGCTGAACGAATCAGGCATAAGGACAGCCACGCTGGCCGTACCTTTCTCACGATAGAAGATAACAGCAAGGACAAGCAGAATAATAAAAAAAGACTTGTGTCCCATCTATATTGCATAATATACCATGTTTTTATATTTTTTCTATTCATTTTTCTTCCCTGATCCTTTCCTATCTTAATAAAGATCCTTTAATCATAGGTTTCACTGACCCTGCAAAGAAATCCTCATCCATGAGCAGATCCTTTATATTCTGAAAAACCGGATCTTTCTGAAATCGCTTCTGTATGGCTCCCTGATTCAGATAATTATTCAGGGTTAAAAGTATCATGGCGTGGTCTAAAGCCAGGTATTTTCTGTTCACCAGGCCGGTATCAATATCAATGGAATCATAAAAGCCATATTTCCCGTAGATACCGGGATATTTCTTCAAAAGCTTTCGTAAATTATCCATAACCGGCTCTTTATCATAGGATAAAAGAGCCAGGATAATGGCGTGGGGTGTCACCACGCCTTCCGGAAAGTACCCTTTTGTTCCAATATCCGGTATGCCAAACTCATGATAACCGCCAAAAACATTATCCGGTGTCGAACAGGGAGAAAATCCCCAGAATTCGTATCCCTTGGCCCTGGAATATAAAATCTGAGCCTCAACGGCATTTCTGTTGTTAATACTAAATCCCAGCGGGCTGTACGTGTTCTCATCAATCACCACCGTGGGCATTAGAAATTCGAACATGCTGCCCCCCCAGCTGGGAACGATCTTTAAATGCTTGTAGGTATAATAACCCTGAAAATACCGTATGCCTGATTTTTCTCTCCACACGCCTTTAGGGATCTGTTTTTGCCAATCCCATTCTGCTTTTAACGTCCTGGCCAGTTTATACCAGTGTTCACGGGGCACATCTCCCTTGCCTATCGCGATCAGGCTGGCCACCCTGGGTTCAGTGGCGATCAGAGCATAATGATATTTGGAATGGGCTTTCAGGTCTGTATGGTATCCCAGATGAAACTGGCCAAACTCTTCAGAATGATCGTACAGATTCGAAAAATCCATCTGTTCGAGCAATTCATTGACCTGTTCTTTCAATTTGCCGTCAAATGAATTCCTCAGAGTGATCAATCCGGCGGCCATCCAGCCATTGTCCACAGTTGATATATACTCACAGGATCGTTTATAATTCTTTGTTAAATACCAGTTATAGAATAATCCCTTCCATTTTTTTAACTTTTTCAATGTCACGAGAAGTTTACGCAAAAGTGTTATGGCTTCCTCTTCTTTAAGAAAACCAAGGTCATACGCGGATAAAATACAGAGGATATATAATCCCACATTGGTAATATTGGTATAATCTCCCACATGACTGTCTTCCAGACCCTGTCCGACCTTGATGTGGTCCATGACAAGAAGCGTATTTTTGTCTGTGATATTTTTAAAATAAAGCCAGGTATCATAAGCGATCTGCTTGAGCAACGCATTATCCCCCTGATCCCATTTGATCTTTTTAAGTAGTTTATCAGGAAAGCCGAACAATCGATTCCTGGGTTTTGTGTATTTCTGTATCTTCAGATCATCAAGGGTGATCTCTGTCTCTTCTTTGGGAATCAGGGTGATATCATCGAGATACAGGCAACCCTCTTTTTGGTTAATGCTGACACTCTCGAGAGACAGGGATATTCTTTCGATCCCTTCCCAGTTGAACAGGTCCAGATCTTTTCCGACGAACTCGCCCAAGTGAATATTGTACGTCTTCCAATCAGGCGAGATCCCGTCAATAATATAGGACAGGGTCTGATTCCAGGTATGTATTTCGATCTTGGCTATATCAGTAAAGCCTTTCAGAGTATCCCCTTTTATCCTGAACTGGATAAAATCAAAAAGGCTTAGATCAAGTCCTTTGAATTCTAACACAAGATCCACTTTTGCATTCAAAGGTGTTACATTGTAATCCCATTGCATAACATAGCCCTTTTGATCATTCTGCTCATCCTTGATAAACTTGATATTTCCAAAAGCGCCGTCATTGTTTAAATTAATGATCCCCCATTCGCGACCAAAATTGTTTTTCATCAATCTGTCATTGAAATCCAATACAACAAAGGGATTATTCCTGTTAATAAAATTTGTTTTTATCGTCTCCCCATATATGACTGTGGTTATAAAGACCATGACCAGCCAAAACAATATCACCATTCTTGATCTCATTCCCTGTCCCTCCATTTTTTTAATCTGTTCACAAAGGCCAAGGCGAGAGTAAGGCCGGTCAAATGACCTGACCATGTCAGCCTTACCCTCGCTTCCTGATCATCTCATCAGCTTTGCTTTTCTCTTTTCGGATCGTACAGGATATCTTTGTGATTGACCTTCTTCCCTTTTTTAGGGATAAAACGGATATCATCAAGATAGATCCTGCCGGTCTTCTGCTTGAATCGCCAGTCCTCAAAAACACAGGGGATAAATTCGTTCATATTCTTCCAGTTCATATCTTCAATGGTTCCCAGAAAGTCAGCAAAGGGGATAACATATTCCTTCCACTGATCTGTAATGTCTTCGATGTAATATTCGATCTTTGTGGCCTTGTCCTTCAGCTCGATCTTGAAAAAATCACTGTAACCGGCCTCTTTATCCCCCCTGACCTTCATGGCCACAGCATCAAAATCACTCAGATCCATGCCGTTCAATTTGACCCAGATCCCGTTAAAAGCCGCCTGGGGCGAATCCACATCATACGATAATTTTAAATAGTATCCTTTATTGTGCAGATCCTTGTCCCGTGAAAAGGAAGAACGGCAATAGGCGTTCCGGTCTGTCGGATTAAAATCAAAGACGCCCCACATCCCTCCCAGCAGAGTGACAGGCTGTCTCCCGTCAAAATCCATGAGAATAAGCGGATTCTCGGTTGTGTAAACCTGATCGGCCACTTTGGATTCCTGGGCCAGGATCAACCCATTTGAAAGAATGATACTGACAACGATCATGACTTTTAAAGTTTTCATCTCTCTTACCTCCTTTTTAAAAAAATATTATCTATGTTGAATACTATTTTAAATCTTATCTCTTCCATTTTATACCCAGAACATCTTTCAACATTATTTTTTTCCCGTTTTTAGGGATGAATTTAATATCATCGATGTAAATCCTTCCTTCCTTTTTTTTAAAACGCCAATCTTCAAAAACACAGGGGACGAATTCATACATATCATCCCATTTCATATCCTCGAGCATCCCGATGAACTCGTCGAACGGAACATAATGCTCCTTCCACTGGTCAGTGATGTCTTCGATATAATACTCTATGATATTGGACCTTGAATCCTTTAATTCCATCTTGAAAAAGTCTGTATACCCTTTCTCAGGATCTCCCTTTACTTTCATGGACACGGCCTCAAAATGATTCAGGTCCAATCCATCCAGTCTGATCCAGACGCCATTGAAGGCGGTCATATTTGAATCGACGTCATAAGCCACTTTCAGATGATAACCTTTTTTATGCAGATCTTTGTCCCTGACGAAGGTTGTACGACAATACGCCTCCTGGTCTTGAGGATTAAAATCAAAAACTCCCCACATACCGCCAAATTTGGTTACCGGCATTTTTTCGTCAAAATCCAGAAGAACCAGAGGAGAACTTTTCGTAAATGTTGCTTTTTTAATAATATTGAAAGTGTGGGTGTCAGACCGAAGCCAGGGAACTGGAAATATGAGCCCGATAAGCAGAATGATAAAACACCCTGATAGTTTCATGTATCCCTCCGCTGATCCCTTAAGGATATCTATTTAATAGTACAGTTTATGACAGACGATCTCTTTTTGATCCCAGCTGATGATATTATTTTTATACAGATAAAATTCTTCAAAATTCAAATTTAATCTGTCTATTAAAAGACCCCATTTCGTTAAAAAATATATGGTATTGGACCGGTCCCCGGCCAGGATATATTTATTTTTGTACACAACAAGTTTGGATAGATCCCGGGTGTGCGCATTGAATTTCCATTTCAGTTTTCCGCTTGTCCTGTCAAGACAGTATATAATTCCGGAAGAAGTGGCAAATACCAGGCTTTTATTAACCCGGACAGGGGAAGAGAATTGTTTGTCCTCAGGTTTGAATTTCCATAACAAACTGCCGTTGTGGACATTTAAAGAATACAGGTATCCGTCCAGGCTGCTAAAAAAGATCTTATCCTCTATGATCAGAGGATGGGAAGAATTGATCTTTTGATCGTCCTGGTATTTCCAGATCACTTTCTTTTGCCTGATATCAATGGCGTACAGGATCCCGTCCGTACTGCCTATGTAAAGGATATCCTTGTTGATAACACCGGATGTACTGAATCCATTGTTGAACTTTAATTCTATGCCCGTCTGTCCGTTGTAGATGTTATACCCCAACAGTTTGCCCTTGGTATTTCCAAAATATATATATTTCCCAGAAAAAACAGCCTCTGAATCAATCAATATGCCGGACTCTTTCTTCCATAAAAGTTGACCTTTTGCCAGATCGATCGCATACACAAACCCGTCCACGGAAAAGACAAAAACGATATTCTGATAAACCCGGGGAGAAAGATAGATCCTGTCCTGGGCTTTGAATACCCAGAGGACCTGCTCGTTAAGGATATTGATATTGTACACCCATCCCTGGTTATCCCCGATAATGAGATTATTCTTATAGCGTAATGGGTAGGACAATATCTTATTTTTAATTCTGAACTTCCAGAGAACATCCGGTTTTTTTGTCTTTTTTAATTTTATTTCTGAAACATAATCTTTACCGGCTTTGAGAAATATCTCATGGGGATCATAGCCTTCTTTGAGCAAGGTGACGACCTGTTTTTTATCTCTATCTTTAATATAAAGCAGGGGTGTCTGTCCCATATAGTGATGATCCATATAAACTTTAGGGTTCTCTTTTGAAGAAATATGGACAACATCCATATTTTCTATATGCTCATTGATATGATATTGATTTACATCAGAGAGCGCATCGTCAGGGTATGAAAGGGTTATTAACTGGATCTTGTCCACCTCTTTTACCAGAGACACACCTTTTTTTAAGGCCAGTTTTTCCCCCCTTACAGAAGCCGTAACCTCGCCGGAAACAACAGTGAGTCTTATCTTTTTATCTTCATAAGAGCCATAGAATTTCGTTCCCGTGATGGCAAATTGCAGATCTTCTATCCTGACAGTGACCTTTTTTTTCAGTTTTGCATTATCAACAGATCCAAAAAATGTTCCCCGGGACAGAACAATATCATACGTGTCCCTGTTTCGGATGGTTAACAGGGTATCGGGGGAAAGCGTATAGACCTGACTCTTGTTGAGCTGGAAGACACATCGTCCTTTTCCTGAAAAGATTTGCACTTCTCTATCACAACCGTATATATACTCATCCTGAACAGGATCACCGTTGATCCGGACGTTACCTGTGCTTTTTACCAGATACAGATAATTTTCGCTCTTTTGTATGAACAATGTTGAAAAAATAAGGACCCCCGCTATAACGATAGCCAGGGGAAGGGCCCATCTTAACTTGTTGAGTTGAATACTCTGGATGAATCCATGGATACGGTTCTGTAATACCTCTACCAATCCCGGTTTTGTCTTTTTGGCCCGTTCAAGAATAGAAACAACGTTGGAGGGTATGGAAGATTGAGGAATAGCCTCCTGAAGCAAGGTATTGTACCTGGCCAGTTGTTTGTACTCTTTCTTGCACTGCTGGCATGCTTTCAAATGCTTTTCAATCTTTTTTTGCTTCCCTTTCTTTAACAAACCGAAATAATACAGTAATAATTCATCGTTAGAATACTGACACCCTCTCATGATAAATATCCCTCTCTTTTTAATTTTAAATTAATACTCATCAGGGCGTTCTTTATCTTGTATTTGACCGCCCGTAATGATAATCCCATTATCTTTGAAACCTCTTTGAACGTCAGATTATTATAAAATTTCAACATGATGATCTCTCTTTCTTCCATGCTCAGTTTGGCTATCTCTTCAAAAACGAACCGTTTCATCTCATTTTTTATGACCCATTGCTCCGGAGTGGGATACGATTGATCATTGGCCGGATAGTAATTCTCCACTATGGATTGATTGAAAATGATCCTGGCTGATTTCTCTTTCCGTATGACCTTGATCCCGACACTCCGGGCTATGCGGTAGATCCAGACCTTGAAGGCCTTGGTGCTTCGCAGTTTTTCGATCTCCTGATAGACGATAATAAAGATATCGTCTATTAGTTCTCTTATGCTTCCTTCATCCTTATGATAAAGGATATTTCTGATATAATTGTAGATCCTGTCCTTGTATCTCAGGTATATTTCTTCAAAGACATTGTCTTCCTTCTCATTTTGAAATAATAGAACCAATTGCTCATCTTCTAATTGTTTTAAATTTTCCATTCTATTATTGCTTTTTATCTGCTCAACCGGCCTGGGTTCAGCAATAACATATCCCCATTTAATCGTTTCTCCGTCCATTGCATAAAACAAGAGACATTTTTTTGATAAAAGTGCAAAATTAAATGCATTTTTTTAATCATGATTTTGCTCATTTTTTATTCAGTCATTAACTCTGATTTTTTTATCGGTTCAAGGGATGGCTAAGAGAAGAAATAGTTTAAAAAAAAGGGTCAACCTCCCTCAAAGGAAAGATGACCCTTTTTTTTATGCCGGGAGCGGGATTTGAACCCGCACAGGAAAAACTCCCACTAGCCCCTCAAGCTAGCGTGTCTGCCAATTCCACCACCCCGGCTTTAAATTGATGGGATAATATAATATATATCTTTTTAAAGTCCAGAATTTTCTATGCCAGGCAAAAAAAGGGACGGTCCTTTTTACCGGGATGCTTCCGGTAACAAGGACCGTCCTTTTCGTTTTTAAAGCTTTTTATTTACTCTTTTTCTTCAGTTTTATCCTTTTTTTCTTCTGTCTTGTCCTTTTTTTCTTTCTTTTGCTCTTCCTTTTCTTTTTCTTCGCCCTGATCCTCGTCATCCCATTTTACTTTATTATCCTTTATCTTTTTTTTCGATGCATCCTTTCCCCGAACACCGGCCACAGCCGTAGGACTTGATGATCTCGCTTTCCCTTTTTTCTTGATAAAGGACTTTAATAACCCATTCTTCTGGCTTTTCGCTTTTAACAGAGAAGAGACTTTTACGGTTGTATTGGGTTTCACCACGGCGATCTTTTTATTGTTCAGTTTTATCTTGACCGTTGAATCTTTTTCTGTTTTTATGGTATCGTTCTGGGTTAATTTCATCTTTAATTCCAGGGGTACCCACTTTTCTGTACCTTCTTTCTTATAAACGGCTTTTCCGGTCATATAATGAATAATGCCCACAAACTTGGGCGCCTGGCTTTTAACAGATTTTTTATCTTTGGCTTCCAACCCGGATATCATGCAAGCGAGAAATAAAAGCCCTATCACACTTATTTTGATTTTATTAATCTTACTCACCTCCCGATGTTATACACCATTTCCTGTATATATTATACACTTTAATATGATACATGTCAACTGTTTTACAGGAATACAGGATTTAGCGTCCGGGGTTTAAAAAGAAGGGATAAGAAGTTAATTAATATTCAAATTAACTTCTTTGGAGATGAGTTTAAGGATCTCGATATATTTTTCCAGCCGTGGAGACAGCTCATATTCGATAAGATCAGCAATAAGGACTGAATCATTATTCTCCAGGGCATCTACCATCTCATTCAATGTTGTTTTGAGGTCTTTGTTGAATTCTTCAATGGACTTGTTCTCAAAGTAAATATGATTGTAATCAATGGAAAAAGTGGACTGGATCACCTGGAGAAGATTGACAATTGACTCCAGTGTCCCGATAATGACCTGTATGTTTTTCATCGCTTCCTTTTCCGCTCCGCTTTGCAGGTCAACGGTCGTCACTTCGATCAGTTTTATAATATCAGGAACTTTGTTAATGATCTTGTATATCTGGGACGCTACTTTTTCCCTGTTAACAGAAGCTCCTTTTTTAAATCCAACAGAGAAATTTATCAGATGCTCTATAAAACCCTTCCATTTTTCCAAAATCAGGAAAAGATCGTTTTTTAAAAAATCATGGCATTCTTTTTTCTTATTTTTCCTGGCGAATTTTTTAATGATATCTATGGATCCGCCCAGCTCTTCGGTCTGTGAGGCGTAATTAAATTCCTTGTCCTTGAAGTTCTGGCTGTATTTGTACAACTTGTCACATTTTTCAAGGATATGACACATCCACTCTATCCCTTCTATGATCTTATTGACCAGATTTTCATCATACCGCGTAACTTTCCTGATGATCTCCATCATTTTGTTAATGTAATTCTGGATCTCCAGGAGGGAATTCCGCACCAGAACATCAATGTCAATAATGGTGAGACGCAGGATCTTTACGCGATCAACGTTATATCCTTCAAGGGATTCCACTTCCTTGTTGAAGACATTTTCATCAATGACGATCTGATCGACCACTTTTCCTTCTTTAAACAGCCAATCATTGATGGCATCAAGGACCTGCCTGAGATCCTTTTCATTTTCCAGCTGGAAATCCAGCTTGTGATTATTGATATATATATCCACGTTCTATTCTTTTTCCTTTTCTTTTGACTTTCCCATATCGAGATTACCCAGCGCATTATCCAGCTGCTGCTGCATTCCTTTCAGCTGCTGCAAAGAACTCTCCATCTTTCCGAATTTTCTTTTTAATGTATCCTGGTAGTTCTCGATCTCTTTTTCCTTTTTGGCCATACTTTTTTCAGTATTCTCTATCATGACCTTTGTCATATTGATCTTTCCGTCGATCATCCCCCGTGTTATCGTAAAGGGACGCAATACTTCCACGATCTTAAAAGCCACGCCTGTATCGATCTTTTTATCATTGTCAGAATCATAACCGAATAGTTCCCCCACCCGCTCGCCAAATTGGTCCATGGACGCGAGGAACTTTTCTTTATTTATTTCCAGGGTCCCTTTCCTGATCTTATCCCAGACCGAGCCCCATCTTCCTGTGGTAATGCCGATCTGACCCAGAATGGACAGCTTATTCCCGAAAGAGGTGTCATAAGCGCTGACAACCGTTGAACGTAATTTGCTCTGTAAATTCATCAGAGCGATATCATTTGACAGCACACCTCTATCTTCTTCCTTATGCTCTCCGGGTTTGGTGCTTTCCGAGGTTTTTGACGCGTCTGACACAAAATTAATGATCTTATTGTATTGGTCAATAAATTGATTCACCAGTTTATGGATCTTTTCGCTGTTTTCTTTGATCTGAACGGTTACAGGCTTATCTGTCTTGCCTTTTAAATTCAGAATTGACCCATCGATAACATCATCGAGATCCTCATTTTTATCCCGTTTCAATGTAATGCCGTCCACTTTGATCTCAGCGTCACCGGCCGGTTGGATCACATTCTTGAAATCTTTTTCCCTTTTTAAACTCACGATCTTGATATTATCCAGAGCCAGGTCCATGGAAGAAGGGTTATGGATGAGCATTTTTACCAGATCATCGATCTCAAGAGACCGGGATAAAGACGTCCAATCCTGCACTTTTTCCAGTTTAATGCTCTGAGATTCTCCTGTTTGATTTAAAAGTTCTATAGAGGGAGCATTGAATGTTTCTTCTTCTCTTTCTTCTTTTTTCTGCAGAAATTTATTCAAGATATAATCGATACCGTGAACAATAACATCTTTGATCTTTACGTTCCCCAGGTTCTTCTTTATCTCTTTTCCTGTTTCCTGCGCAGCCTCCGGCACCGGGGTAGAAATATTATACATTATCTCGAAATTGCCATCTTTGACACCTTTCAATACCCCGGGAAACAGATATTCCTGTTTTTTATCCTTTCGGATAAGAGCGGAAACGGTATTATTGTAACCCTTTGTTAAAAATTCAAAATAGGAAGGCTGGCTGTCATTAAAATCCATGGCAAAAGAAGTTTCACTTGGCGTGGAGAAAAGACCAAGGGTCTGGAACAATCGCTCATCCTGGGTTTTTTCACCCTGGAGGTTCAGCCTGTTTTTCTCGCCAGACTTTTTAGATTCCAGGGACAGAGCCGCATGCTCGCTGTCTGTCTTGATGGTTTCAGCATCGACCAGATCCCCGGCTTCCTTCTGGATAGCCTCGACCAGATCATTCAACGTCCCGCCATTCTGGAACCCTTTGACCGTTCTTGTCTCATCTCCCACTTTAATAATAAATACGCTGCCAGGCAGCTTTTCATCTATTTTAACCGGATCGGACAGGACCTTATGGCTCGAGGCCAGAGACATAACTTCGATCTTGTGTTGTCCCTTCTTGGCGACCCGGGTCGGGATGAGGTTGAAGGCTTCATTCTCAATGATCTCTTTTTCCCTGAAAATGCTTCGGTAGCCGTATAATTCCCTGGATATGTCATCAAGTTTCAAAAGTTCCTCTTTAAGACTGGTCCAGGCTTTTTGCTCGATTAGTTTCTGTTCTTTTTCTTTGTGAAGTCTTTGAAGGGGGATCTTTTCAACTTCAACCAGTTTGTGTATCAAACCCTCGGTATCAATATCACTGGCCAGGCCTGACATGGTTACAGGCATATGTTTTCCTCCTTATCAACCCTACCCATTATAATTTTCGGCTTTTTAATTATTTTATCAAGCTCACTCAGCAGAACAAGAGTTTCAATTCAGATCGAGATTCCTTAGCTTTTCTTGTCGACAAAAATGCCTAAAAACTTGTGCAGATTGGCAACGAACCGTAATACTTCTTCAGGTGGTATTTCTCGAACAACTTTGTCTGTCTCACTATCAATAACTTTAACGACAATTCTCTTTGAATTCTCATCAATAGAGAATTTTAACCGTTTGTTAAAAAATTCAATGGTCTTTCCCATTTTTTCAAGAGCATCGAATACTTCCTGCTTAGCCACAGGCTTCTCACCAGACCCGGCTTCTTTCGGCACGGTTTTCGCGCTCTCAAGTTTAGCCTGGTCTATATTCCCTTTTGGAGTTGCCTGCTCTCTGATGGTATCAATATTTTTATCCTTTATCATATGGTCTGTTGATGCATTAATACCATTTATCTGCATTTTGATCACCTCTTTAAACATAGCCACTTCTTCATTATGATTATCGGCGGCTGAGGGGATAATTATAAACAGATTTTACTCAATAAGTTTTAACACAGCCTGAGGATTGATGTTAGCCTGAGCCAGCATCACCACACCGGTTTGCAAGAGCAGCTTACTTTTAGTAAACTGAATGATCTCTGAAGCAAAATCAGTGTCGCGAATCCTTGACTCTGCCGCCATCATATTCTCAGATGCTACAGAAAGAGATTTGACAGCGTGCTCTAACCGTGCCTGATAGGCACCAAGGTCAGCCCGCTGTTTGGAAATCCTGTTAACCGCCTGATCCACGGAGGCCAGTGAGGTGTTAGCCTGCTCGGGTGAGGAAATCGAAAGATTGGCTAAACCCAGTGCCTGGGTCGTCATCGTTCCAATACTCACCTTCATGACCTGGTCCGCATTAGCTCCTATATGGAACTGCATGCTCAACTGTGTCCCGTTCAACATCTTGAACTTGTTAAACTCAGTCGCCGTGGCCACACGATCGATCTCTTTCAACAGCTGTGAAACCTCAACCTGAACCTGAGCTCTGTCTTCCGTTGTATAGATCCCGTTGGCGGATTGGATGGCCAATTCTCTAACCCTGTGCAGGATCGAGTGAGCTTCCTGTAAAGCCCCCTCGGTGGTCTGCACAAAAGAAATGGCATCCTGTGCGTTCCGCGCAGCCTGATAGAGCCCTCTTACCTGAGAACGCATCTTCTCAGAAATGGCCAGACCGGCCGGGTCGTTCCCTGCCCGGTTGATGCGATCCCCTGAGGACAGCTTTTCAATAGACTTGGATAACTCCAGGTTCGTATTGTAAAGCTGCCTGCTCGCAAACGAGGCAGGTATGTTGTGATAAATTATCATCTTATCTCCTCCCTCCTTGAAGATAAAACTTACATCCCTGTAAGTTTTCATATTAGGACCTCATGGCAAGGAATTGAAGCTTAACCTCAGCCGCCGGTTTTGGCCTTTTCCCTGCCCGAGGGATCCCTTCCTAATAATTATAATTCCCTCAAAATAAAAAAAATAGAGGGAGAAAAACTTAACAGGGCAATTTATCCCAGCATACCCTTATTGAGGAATCTGTTATAATTATCCCTTTTCAAAGAACATTTAACGCAGGAGTAAAAGAACCGATGACGGTTTCATGTTCGCCTGCGCTAACAGTGCGGTTGAGCTTTGGATCAATATCTGGTTTTTCACATAATCAATCATCTCTTCAGCAAAATCAACGTCACGGATACGGCTTTCAGCCGCCTGCATATTCTCAAACCCGACCATAAGCCCTTTTACCGTACTTTCGAAACGGCTCTGATAGGCGCCAAGATCAGCTCTTTGTTTGCTGATCTTACCCA
>JAFGFC010000115.1 GCA_016931325.1 Spirochaetota bacterium
GAGTTTTTAGAAGGCCAGGTTCCTGAAGATCAGAAAGACAAAGGGGATTTAATCGCGCATGATCAGGCTATCCTGTCTAACCAGAATATACAGGTCACCAGGCATTTCCGGCTGGCCGACAAGTACCTCAAAGAAAAACAGTATGACCAGGCCATAGAGGAGTATAATAAAATTCTCAAGATACGATCAGATGACAAGGCCAGGAAAATGATAGAGCAGGCCCTGTATTTAAAAAATAAAGACGCCGAAGAAAAAAGGCTCAACGAAATGATCAGTCACGGGATCACGCTTTTTTCCAACAAGCAGTATGAGAAAGCGAAAGAGGTGTTTAACAGTATTTTAAAAACCGACCCCCAGAATTTTCTGGTGATCAAATATATGGATCAGATCGACAGTCTCCAGAAACAGGCCAAAGAAAACCAGTTATTTTCTGAAGAAGCAGAAAAATATTATCAGGAAGGTGTGGCTTTTTTCAATGAAAGGATCTACAAGAAGGCGATAACCTCTTTTCAGAATGCGCTCACGCTCATTCCCGGTTATAAGGATTCAGAAGACTATATTGAAAAAATAAAGAAAAGATTGGAGGAGATGAATCTGGCCCAGGCTAAAGAACAGGACAGGCTGGTCCTTGAGTATTTAAACCAGGGGATAACCTATTATTTTAACAGTGAATACAATATGGCCATCTCCATGCTTGAAAAGTGCCTCAGGATCGACCCGGATAATGATTATGCCTTACAGTATCTCCAAAAGGCCAAAGAGGCTTTGATGAACCGGGAAGAAGAATATATCAATGAAGATTCCGCATACTATGAATTATGTGCGGAGATAAGGCGCAAAGCCCTCTACTTCTATGATATAGGTAATTTTGAGGAGTCACTCAGATGGTGGGAAAAGATACTCAATCTCTTTCCATCCAACAAAGAAGCCACGGAAATGGCGATCATCATTACTTTAAAAATGGACAGGAAAAAGGCGAATGAATTTCTGGCAGTGCATTTTGAGACCGGAAAGAACTTTTTAAAGAATAAGAATTATAAAGCGGCTTTAAAAGAATTCAAGATGATCGAAAAGATAGATCATGAATATCCAGGGATAAATGAATATATTAATAAGGCGGCTTTGCCGTTAGAGCAAGCTCCTGTTGTCAAGCTGAAGAAGAGCCTTTTAAAAGAGTATTATGAGAACGGATTGAAATATTACAAGCAGAACAATTACGATATGGCTATTGCCGAGTGGCAAAAGGTACTGGAAGATAATTCGCCGGAAAACCCCTATGTGGTTAATGCGATCGTCAATATTAATAAAGCCAGGCGTAAAAAGACATTTATTCCGGCTAAAATCAAGGAAGAAGAGCCAAAGGCCGATAAGTATACAGAGATCGTAAAAAAACATTACTTGAAAGGAGTGGCCTATTACGTCAAAGGCAAGTATCAGGAAGCCATCAATGAATGGAAGATTGTATTAAAATATGAGCCCAATCATTATAATGCGAGAAATAATATTGAAAAATGTAGCCGGAAGATCAAATTCTCTCAGTAAAAATATAATTATTTTCCTGCTTTTCTTTATATTCTCTCCTCTTGTTCTTTGGTCCTACCCTCAGGGATGGTCAAAGGATTATAAGGTTTATGATGAGGCTAATTCTCCGCAACTTTTTATGACTGAACAAGTGATGGGGATCGCTTTTCTTGTTAAAAAATCGAATGATACATCCATTTATATGAGTCTCAGCGATGATAAGGGAAAAAACTGGGGGAAACCGCAGAGGCTGGTAAAAAAGATCGGAAAAAAGTTCGAATATTTTTCCTCCCGAGTTGATGATAATATGCTTTACATCGGATGGGGGGAAGATGACGGCTTTATCTATCTTCTCAGGTACAGCTTTACCAATCAACAGATCATATCCAAGGACAGGCTGCCCCATGTGGAAACCTTTGCCTGTCTGCCGCGGATCTTTGTTGATAAACAGACCAATATCCATGTTTTCTATCATAAAGAGGACAACGAGGTATTTACCCTCTATCATATCGTCAGCTTTGATAAAGGAAGGAAATGGAGCCAATCACACAAGATCGTAGGTGATATCAGCCCTCAAACAAAAGGGATCTTTTTCCCCAGCGCTATTTTCTGGGGAGACTACATCCTGGTCGTCTGGCAGAGCCGGCAGGGAGGAAAAGGAGACGAGAAGATAGATGATGAGATATATTTTTCCTTCAGCAAAGACCTGGGGCAGAGCTGGGTTTTCCCTCACAGGATCAGCAATAACAGGCATAATGATTCCCGGCCGTTTCTTGTCCTCGATGATAATGAAGCCACGATCTATCTTTTATGGGAAAACAAAAAACAGGGGGATTGGGATATTTCTATGCTGGAGGGAAAGATCATTGATGAAGATACCGTGGAGTGGGAACCGGAAAATCTTGCCAGGGTGATATCAGATACCTCCTCTGACGCGTATGATGCCCAGGCTGTTCTGAAAGGAAAGGACCTCTATATTTTCTGGTATGATTTTCGGCAGGGGAAGAGCCAGCTGTTTTACCGTATTTTTAATTTAGAGAATAGAGAATTGTCTGCAGAGATCCAACTTACCGATACCAAACTTCACTCAAAAAAGCAGGATGTTATCTCTTACAGCAACACCCTCTCACTGGTGTGGGAAGTAAGGGTGGAGGATTATTCAAGGATATTTTTCAAGCAGGAGGACAGGGATATTGATACTCCTGTTATTTCTTCTCCCACCCATCCCTCTAACAGGTGGGTGAATAATAAAAAGGCCAGGATCAAGGCCAGGGAGTTGAAAGACGAATCCGGCATCAAGGGATTCAGCTATATCATGGACAGGAATGAGGATACAGAACCTGATATCATCAATTATAATTTTTCTGAATTTCACATCGATTTTGCCGATCTTGAGGACGGCACACACTGGTTTCATCTGAGGGCTGTGGATAATAATAATAACTGGAGTGATACAGCCCATTACAGGATCAACATCGATACGAAAGGACCCGTTATTGTTGATACAAAGGTTATTCCCCGTCTGAAAGAGGC
>JAFGFC010000013.1 GCA_016931325.1 Spirochaetota bacterium
AATATTCATTTATAATAACAGTAATAAAAACTTTTCAGAGTTTAAAAAAGGTGTCGAAGGTAAAACATTCGGTACCGACCACTGGTTTGCGGCTTTTTTGGAAAAGAACAAGCAGATACTGGAAAAAGACATGATCTTGTTCGACCCGCAATATACCCATATTAAAAGGAACGGACTGGGTGTCTTTCATCGATTAAAAGCAGAGGTTTGTGTCCCCTTTGTGGTCAATTACCGGCTTGTCGGCTTTATGTTTTTGGGAAAAAAGGTAAACCTGAAACATTATACACTGGAAGACCTGGATTTCTTGAGGATGCTGTCCAGTCCCATTGCCATCGCGGTCAATAATTCCATTACCTATAATATGGCCATAACGGATTCTTTGACAGGGCTGTATAACAGGAACTTTCTTTTCTTTGTACTGGAGAAAGAGGTCAATAAATGCCAGAGGTACAACAGCCCGTTATCACTTCTTTTTGTTGATCTGGACTATCTCAAAAAATTGAATGATGTTCACGGACACAAAATAGGTGATGCCTGTCTTCAGGAGCTGGCGGAGCAGATAAAAAAGGCCACACGGGATTCTGATATTGGAGCCAGATATGGAGGGGATGAATTTGTGGTGGTTATGCCCAACACCGGGATAGAGGGGGCTAAAGCCGCCTCAAACCGGCTTCTCACTTCCATTAAAGAAAGGACTCTTAAATGCAATGGGAAAAAGATAAAATTTTCTGTCAGTATCGGTGTCACCCAGTACAATTTACAGTACCGGGATTACAATCAATTACTGGTGCAGGCTGACAAGGCCCTGTATAAAGCGAAAGCCAGGGGACGGAACAGGATAGAACTTTTAGATATTTAAGGGACAGTGATATGAAAATGGTAATAGCCTGCCTTGTCTGTATCGGATTAGCTCTCAGCGTGGCTCTTATTATAAATTCAGGTAAAATGGATAATAAACGTTCGACGTTCTCGATGAAAGGAGGTTTTTATGAAAAAGAATGTAGGTCCGGTTGACCGTATCATCAGATTGATCCTGGCTTTGATATTCGGGATCCTTTACTTTACAGGTTCAGTAACAGGGATAGGGGGTCTTGTTTTACTTGTGCTGGGGATCATCTTCCTTTTCACGTCCATTGTAAATTCGTGTCTGATCTATACGCTTTTGGGGATATCGACTGCTAAAAAATCAAAGAAAAAGTAGATCATTTGCTTTTTACAAGAGGAAAGTGGAACCTTAAATAGATATTATCCCTGTCCACTGTGGGATGCTGAAGATCATGACTGAACCGGCTTACCGCATGAGAGACATAATCCCGTATCTCATCGATGGACAGTATATTGTCATTATTTATATCACCAATATCACTGGTCAGACATCTTATGATCTCTTCTGTAAAAAGACCATTTTGCAGCTCATCACTTTCAAAGGATAGTTCCTGACCCCTGGAAGAAGAAAAAACAATGGCACCGGACCTTCGAACAAGGTCATTATAGATAAACCGGTCTTTCTGTATCGAATACCCCTGTGATGTTTTTTTCAATGAGCCCAAGGCTATCGAACGGGCCTGTAAACCCCGGCTCCCGGCGCGGGTATAGTATATTTTTTGCATGTCGTCTTCCATCTCACCCGATTCACAGGTATCCATAAGGAAGAGCTTGTTACGAGGGGTAATGTTATACAACAGGTCTTCAATAAAATCAAATCGGGCTCCTTTTGCAAGGTTGCTCAGGGTCGTATCATAGGTAATATAGTAATAGCTGCGAGTGATATCCCTGTCATAAACGCCGTGACCGGCAATGAAGAGAACGAGTGTATCATCCACCTGAGCGTTATCAAGAAAAGATCTTGCCTTTTTAATATTATCACAGGTCACGTCACTGTTGGTGAACGCTTTGACATAAATATTCTTAAAATAGGGTTTCATTTTTAAAAAGATATGAGCCAGGTCCATCACATCCTTATGGGCGTATCGGAGATTTAAAAAAGGATCCTGATAGTGAGAGGCGCCGAAACCCAGAAAATAAAGACTGTTCTTCTCTTTTTTATCATACTGGGCAAAGGTCAAAGCCCTGAATGATTCGGCTCCTTTCACGTTGATGCATGAGACCTCGATCTTGTTCTTTCCGTTTGACAGTTCAAAGGTTTCTGAAAGATCGTTCTTTTTCCCCTTTGTTCTTTTCCCGAAAAGCCCGTACAGGGGGACATCATTGATAAAAATATTATAATTATTGAGATCATATTGACTGTCTTCCAGTTTGAATTCAAGCGTTATGAGTTTTCCTTTCTGTTTTGTATTGATGATCCTGGCCCGAGGGATATGTAATTGGCTCAAGAGATTCTTTTCCTGCAACCCCATTTTATTCAGCCTTTTCTTGTAACGGTTATAGAAATGAAAGATCAATTTTTTATCATGAAAACCTATGGTTTCCAGCAGAATATCCGGGCGATTAAATTTAACGGCAAACTGATCAATGCTGAAAGCCTCCATCCCTTTGACCATGGCGATAAGATCTCCACCCCTGGTGGAACAGTCAAAATAACCTTCCTGGTTATAAACGACCCATTCCCGGCCACTGGATAGAAAAATAATATGACGACCAGTTGAGATGTTCCAGAGCCTGACGGTTGTGTCTTCACTTCCGCTGCACAGATACCGGCCGTCAGGTGAAAAATCAATGGAATTGACCCTGTCAAAATGGCCCGTGAAGGTCTTTATCAGTTCTCCGTTAATACGGAAGAGTTTAATCACATTCCCGCTTGTAAAAGCGATATAATGACTGTCTGGCGAAAAGCATATTTTGCCTATGACAAAGACAAAATCAGTTTTAAAAGAGCGGATCAGATTCCCTTTCCTGTCCCACAATTTAACCGTGTTATCATTGCCACCTGTAGCAAAATATTTTCCATCAGGGGAGAAGGTGATGTCGTAGATGATGCCATATTTCCCGTGAGCCTGAAAAGCCTTTTTAAGACCACCTTCTTTGTTCCATAATCTTATTTCTCTGTCATAACCGGCGCTTACAATATATTCTCCCAATGGATCAAAGCAGACATTAGCAATACCGGCTTGATGACCCCTGTAGACTTTGATCAATCTGGCGTTAATATCCCACAGCTTGATGCTATGGTCATTTCCACCGGTCAAAATATATTGCCCATCATCCGAGATCTTAAGACAGGTGAAATTTTTTTGATCAGGGACATCAATGATCCTTTCTCCTTCCCTGTTAAATAAAATAAGATGTTCTCCGACAGCGGCAATATATTTCCCATCAGGAGAAAAAGCCATCTGTTTGATGAAATTTGTATTATCCTCTATCGCATTATCCAATTTTCCATTCACATTCCAGAGATCGATCGTTCTGTTCCAGCCGCCGCATACGATATATTTCCCGTCAGGTGAAAAGCTGACACTATGTATGCCTTCCCTTTTTCTTTTCCTGATATCAATGGATTTAACCAGGTGGCCTTTCCTATCCCAGATCCTGATGGCGCGATGTGTCGGAGAATCATCACCCATGGTGATCAGGTGCCGGCCATCATGAGAGAAACTGGCATTGAAAGCAATATCCTCATAGGCTTTAAAGGAAAGGACAAGCGAGCCGTCAACCGTATAGAGCATAACATGATTCTGACTTATTCCCATGAGGTATTGGCTGTCTTTTGAGAACCGGATGATCCAGATCGATCGTTCTGTAGGTATGGTCCTTACGAGTTCGCCTTTCCTGTCCCAGACTTTGATCAATTTGCCCCCTGTTTCTGTTACCAGTCTGGGTTTGAGATTGGAAAAGATCAACGTTCCCGGCATATGTTCCCTTTCACTGGAGGCGATATACTTTCCATCCGGTGAGAAAGCCAGGGAAGTGATAACACCGGTATGCGCCTGGATCTTTTTCAAACTGTCTTCTTCAATATCATAGAGACCTATCGTGTTATCGCTGGCATAGATGAAAGCCCGCGTCATGCCGCCGCCGCTGGGTACGGCCAACTGCTTATTATCCGGTGAAACAGCGATCTCTCTGACAAAGTAGTAAGGATTCTGAAACGCGGTCTCATCAATGATTATTTTTTTCAAAAGTTTACCTTGAAGGTCCCATTTCTTGATACTGCGGCTGGCCGTAAAGATATATTTCCCGTCGAAGGAAAAGAGAACGCGCGTTACTTTGTTATTATCATACGCTTTAAAGGTCCTTATGAGATCCCCATAAACATTCCACAGTTTTACCTGGCCGTTCAACCCCCCGCAGGCTATTGTTCTGCCATCAGGAGAGATATCAAGGGATTGGACACGCTCTTTCATTTCCAGTGTACGGATCAGTTTTCCGTCAAGCGACCAGATTTTGACAGTATTATCATAACTCCCTGTGACAATAAATTTATTGTTAAAAGCGAATTTCGTGGAAATGATCCAATCGTTGTGACCGTTCTGGATCACGCATTTAAAAGGATAGTCCTTGCCTTCCTGCGCCTCCGTATGAACAGACTGAATAGAAAAGACAACAAACGGCAGGATAAAAACAATGATGCAAGTGATTCTTTTTCTCATGGATCAGTCCTTTTGTAATAGTATACCAAAAAATTGTGATTTATCAAGCCCCTTTTAAATAAATAGTGGCAAAGAATAATAATTATAGTATATTACATAAAACGGTATATCGAGAAAGTATCAAATAGGAGCAAATTGAAAATTTAAATGAAAACCAGAGTTATCATTGTACAGACGGCTTTTTTTATTTTGATCACGATTGTCTTGTTCCATTGTGCGACCAGAGAAGGGTCAATGATCAATAATAAGAGAGATCCCCGGAAGGCCGCTCTTTTATATTCTGAATCACAAAAGTTATTTGCCAGAATGAACAGCTGGACAGGCGGGCCTCTTGTTTATGAGCAAAAAGTCCTGGACCTTCAAGCGATTATAAATGAGAACGTGATGGATTGTGAACTGATCTCCGAAGAGGATATCCAAAAAGGAGAATTAACCCGATACAGGGCTTTATATATTGTTGATACTCTGGCGTTAATGCAAAAGAGTGTTGATAAGATCATAGAGTTTGTTCAGAACGGTGGATTTCTCGTGGCCCTGGGGGATTTTGGGAGAAATATTGACGGGTTCTGGAAACAGCCCTGGGATTTTCAGAGTGTTTTTGGCCTGACCCCTCTGGCTATAGACAGGTGGGGAACCAGTGTGTCTGATAATACAAATATTTTTCAAAAGGCAGATTTAAAAAAGAATGAGCCCCTCATCCAGGGTCTGAAAGACATTATCCATTTCGGCAGAGGTACAAAAGTATGCTGGGTCACTGTTCCTGACAAAGCCGTCTCAGTAGCCTTTTTCCCTTCCTATTTATCCACCGTGTCAGAAAAAACGCAATTAATAAAAGAACAGATCTCTGCCCTGTCCTTGAATCAATTCGGCAAAGGGTCAGCTGTCTTTTTTTCTGCTCTGCCGGGTGGCAGAAGGGAACCGTTTACGGATGATATAAAAAAAGTCATCAGCAATACGAGGTATTACATTATTGAGCCTTAGATCGTTTGCCTTAAAAATGTCGTTGACTTTTAGATGATTTTATATAATATAGAAAGAAATTTTTATTAGAGGTCAAATATGAGTGAAGAGCAGCACGCAGAAAAACGCAAGTACATTCGACTTCCCGGTGATTTTCCGGTATGGTACCAGACGATTCAGGAAGATGATATCTCTTTCGGTAAACCTCCTTCAAAGAATATCAGCGCAGGGGGTATATGCCTTCAAATGGAGGAAGGGGAGCCTGTAGGAACACGTATCCATCTCAAATTCAATATTCCGGGATATGAGAAAAAGATTGAAGCCAAGGGAAAAGTGGTATGGATGAAAAGAGTGGAAACAGGCAAGTTTGAACTGGGCATTGAATTTTATGAAATAAACCAGGAAGATATGGATGCTATCAATCAGCTGGCCAAAAGCATGGATTTATAGTCTTTCTTTCGTGATCCTGTGATACATATTTTTTATCATTTCCAATCCCATGGCAATACCGGGATATTCTGAAACGATCTGCTGAAATATATCTTTTTCAATACTGATAATGTCAGCATAATCCGATTTGACGATTACATCGGCTGTTCTTTTTGTTTTTTCGATCAAGGCGATTTCACCAAAGGGATCACCGGAGCCTATCTCATTGATCAATTTTTCCCTGCCGTCTTTATCACGGGCTATGATATCCAGAACGCCGTACTTTGTGATATGAAATTTATCACCTATTTCACCATGGCGGATGATATAGTCGCCTTTTTTATATCGTTTCTGTACAAATAGGGAAGAAAGGGCATTGATCTCCCGTTCTTTTAACATTTTAAAGAAGGAGATTTTCGAAAGCAAAGGCCGGTTGTCAACGATATTCTGGAATACATCCAGGATCTGGTCTTTGTATTGATCGAATTTATTTTCTGATAAAGATAATAGTTCGACATTGGTCCTGGCGTAGGCCGTCGCATTTCGGGTTTTATTTTTATTAAAGAAAGCCATCTCTCCGAAATAGTCCCCTTTCCCCAGATATATCTTTCTGCCGTCAGGGATCTGGATCTCCACTTCACCCGTGTGGATGATATAGAATTTTCTGGCTGTATCACCCATGCTGAGAATGACCTGTCCTTCCATGAATTGTTCTTTTTTTGATCCTTCCATGATCTCCAGTTTCTGTTCCTGAGTTAATTTCCTGAAAAGCGGAACATCGTCCAGCTGCTTGGCCAGCCTTCTATATTGTTCAACCTGATCGGTTTTGACAAAAATGATCTCCTCGCCTTTTTGGGCCTGGTGTATAGGGGTGCCTTCAGGTAATTCATGTGTATGGATAGCGATGATCTTTTTTTGCGTCTCTTCCGGTAATTGTAAAAGATTTTTTACATCCGTGTGGATACCTCCGCCGGCATCATGGATAATGCAGTCACTCTCCCATATAAAATGAAGAATGGAATCAGCCCTTTTTCTGGACAGCTTTCGCTCGCTGACGAGTTGTTCAATATAATTCGGGTTATAATTTGTATCCCCTGAATAAGCGATCGATCTTTTAATCCCTTTTTCTTTATCAATATAGGTCACTATAAATTGAAGTGTGGGAATGGCATGAAACGCATAATCTATCTGTATCCTGGTTTTTGCGTTCAAAAAGAATTCCTTGCCCAATTTTAATTCTTTAAACTGGATCATTTTCTCGATCTGTTTTTCCTCCCATCCCGTAATGGCTTTGACCTTTTTTAAAAAGCAGTTAAAAATGATCCGGGAGGTCAATACGGTAATGACCCGTCCGCTCAGTATCTGTTCCAGGATGCCGTCGTCATGATCGGAATGAACATGGGTCAATAAGATATACTTTATATCATCGCGGTTGATCCTTTTCCGGTCGAGATACTGGGGAAGATTCGTCAGAGGATCGACCACCATCCCGGTTCCCTCCCCAATCCAGATAATAAAGCTGGATGTCAGCCGCTCCGGATCAAATCCAGTACTGGGATCAAAAAAATAAACCCCGAACTCGGCCTCTTTACCGGGTTCCTGAAGGCTGAATGATTCATCGATATCAATGGGTTCCCATTCTGTGAGATCGATATACCCCAGTTTTTTATTATTTTCCTTGATAACAAAATATTCAAGATCTTTTTTGGCGGTTATTTCAACACCCTTGATCTGGATCCTGTTATCCTTGAATACGTGGATTTCAATATAATCAGCAAGAACCGCAGGTCTTGTACGACCGTCTTTTCCCTTTATCGGGACGGAGAAAAGTTTCAACTCATTATAGAATTCCATGGCTCTTTTCTCTTCCCAGCCGGAGGCTTTAAACTGCTCCAGAGTCGGGCCAAATATCTCCTCGGAAGCAATGGTTTGAACTCTCTGTTCAAGATCTTTATTCATACACAGGAAGGTGGTTTTCTGACCCCTATGGAGGAAAAAATTTTCAAAAACAGGAAAGGCAATGTCAATATAATTGATGCCATTATAGAATGTCGTGGGGGTTATCACATAATACTGGGCGGCAGGTTGTTTATTCCTGGCAGCGGCTTTAACGGTATGAGGAGGTACCCTGAACTGGATCATCCCGCAGGATTTTGTGTTGATCCGAAGGCTATTCGGTTCTATCTTGAAAATAGGCTGTCTGGACATACGGAATGTATCTTTCTCTTCTGCGGTACACTGGATATTAAAATCCAGGCCAATGTTTCTCAGCCACATATCCAGCTCAAAATCTTTAAAAGGAGAGTCTGATTTCAGGATAGAATCAAGGTTCTTTATGGCGGCTTCTGAGAGAGACCGATTGTTTATTATTTTTTCCTGGATAACAGGCAAAACATCGGCATCGATCTTTATGTTTTTTATTGATTCTATGTATCGAAGAAAATCGTCCATGGTTTATTAATATTACCCTGTCAGCCGAAAAAGTCAAGATTTTCCTTTGACTTGAAATATTATACATGTATATTTTCTTATATCCATCCAACCCGTAAGAATCTTACAAATCTTAACACAGGAGTGTGGTATGAAGGAGTTCAAAAAGAAGCATAATGAAAATGGACCCTCGCAATTAAAACGCAAAGAACTGGAATTGGCATCTGTCTGCCGTATTGATGATATCAGGGACGCGACAACTGATATGAGATATTTTTTTCAATTACTGGTACGTGAATTAAAAAAGATATTTCAATGTAAAACCGGGGCTTTGTTCTACAAAGATGAGATCACAAAAAAGATCGAGATCAGTGTTATCTCTTCTCAAAAGAAAGTAGATACCAAAGCCCTGGAGAAAGTAGCCTGGCAGTCCATGCTTAAAAAGAAGATGATCAAAAATCCCGGGGTCAGGGGATTAGGTCATTCGATCTGCCTCCCGGTGGTCTTCCATAACCGTTCCAACGGGTCCATTATTTTAGGGGACAGAAAAAAAGGATTTACCGGGGAAGACATTTCCCTTCTGGAACTGCTAGAGTCACAGATCGATTCCGCTCTGGAGCACAAGATCGTTATCCGGAGATTGGAACAGAGGAATAACGAACTGACGGTACTTTACCGTATTGACAGGATAAGGGACACCATCGGAAATTTTGAAATCATGCTGAATCAGATCCTTACGGAGATATTAAAGGTGGTGCCGGCCAGGACCGGGTTTATCATGGTCTATAATGAAAGGAAGAAACGACTGGAATTAAAAGCGGTCAATCGCCTGAAAGTGAATCGGTCGTTTTTAAAAATAATAGCCCAGGAAGCCATTGATCAGGCTGAACTTGTGAAAACTGATAAATATATTACTCTGCCTCTGCTTTTGAAGAACAGGGTTATCGGCGTCTTTGGTGTGATAGACAGTCCTAAGGGAAAATTTGATATCTATGACGAAAGACTGTTGCGTGCCATCGGTTCACAGGCGGATACGGCTATCTTTGAGGATCTTTCCAGGCAGAAAATAAAGGATATCTTCAAGCGGTATGTGGCTGAAGATGTTGTTGAAAAGATGCTGAAGGAAGACAAGGATTTTCTGAAAGGATCAAAGGAGAATCTCTCCGTTCTGTTTTGTGATATGCGGGGTTTTACTTCGATGTCGGAAAAGATAGGCGATCCTGAAAAGCTTGTCATTATCATTAATGAGTATCTGGGGACGATGGCTTCCGCCGTGTTGAACAATAAGGGGACACTGGACAAGTTTGTGGGAGATGAAGTGATGGCGATCTTTGGGGCTCCCATGCCCAACAGGGATCATGCCCGTATAGCGGTACAGACAGCCATCGATATGCAAAAGGCCATGAAGAGTTTGAATAAAAAGTGGGCGAAAGAAAAAAAGCCCACCAACAGCGTTGGTATAGGGATCAATTCGGGGGATATGATCGTGGGGAACATCGGGTGTGAGATCATGACAGACTATACGGTTATGGGAGATAAGGTTAATCTGGCTTCAAGACTCTGCGGTGCGGCGGCGCCGGGCCAGATACTTGTAACGGAATATACGTTTAAAAAAAGCAACAAATATTTCAGGTTCAAAAAACTGAGCCCCATTAAAGTAAAAGGCAAATCCAGGCCGGTCGACATTTATGAAGTCTGTTATTGAATAAAACAAAAAATAGTTCCTTGTGTTTCATGTCGTTTGGGTGTATAATTACACATAAGGTGACAGCATGGTAAGAAAGGTAGAAGAATGCAAGTTGCGGCTTATCCGAAAAGCCAGCGGCCTTTTAGATGAGATAAGACAGCAAAAAGAGGATTTCAGGAAATTGTTTGTGGAGAAATTTCACAGACAGGACGGGTATATCCTGAAGGAGAATCTGGCCACCTACGATGCCGAGTGCGAATCCATCGAATGTATCCTGGTATGGCTTGAGGGTCTGGAGATGCGGTATCATACTTGTAAAAGACTGGGAGCCGGGATCAGGATGATCATAGACTGTATCGAAGATACTGTCTGAAGGGCTTTTTTGTTCCGGGTGTTTTCGGCTTGCATGACATGAAAAAATCTTTTTATAAAATTCCGTTTTTATTTTTTATTTTTCTTGTCCCGTTCATGCTTTCCGGCAGGACTATCCGCGGGTATTATGATGATTACAAGTCTATCGAAGATCAAAAAAAATGGGCTGAAGGGGAAACAATATTTTCCAGAGCCGTAAGGGAATATCCCGAAGAAGTGGGATTCTATACGATACTGAACCGCTGTTTGAGAGAACAGAAAAAGAACAGGCAAGCCCTGGAGCAGATCACAAAGACCTATGAACAATATCCCGATAATGAATACGTCCGGGACAGCTATATGTACAGTCTCCTTGGTTATGCCTGGCATCTGAATGATCATGATAAAAAAACAGAGGCTTTTGTTTTATTTGAAAAAGCCTTTAACATGGACCCTGAGAACGAATGGAACATCAACGGGTACGGTTATATTTTAAAAGAGCAGGGGCGATTGAGTGATTCTATCGCTGTTCTTGAAAAGGGTTTGAAGAAATATGAAAAGAACGAGTACATCAGGGTTGGACTGTCCTGGGCTTATTATGCAAGGGCTAACCTTTACAGGGACACAGGGGAACCTGAGAAGGCTGAGAACTTTTATAATCAAGCTCTGGCCTTGAATGACGATCAGTGGATTAATTTGAATTATGGCATTCATCTGAGGAAAAAGAAAGATTATCAATCTGCCCTGAAAATTTTTGAAAAGGGCCAGGCGAAATTTATCTCCAATCAATATTTTACAACTAACCTTATCATAACGTATTATGAATTCGAACGGGATCTTAAAGACAAGGGCCATGGTGACCGGGCGATCGCTGTGAGCCGAAAAGCAGCGGGGATATTTCCTGATGAACCCTGGTTCAAGACAGACCTTTCGGATTATTTTATGGAGAAAGGCGACTATGTAAGATCCGCTGAATATATCATCCGATCAGCCAAAGTAAAAAATAGAACAAGCATAGAAAAGAAAAGCGGGATCGATCTGGTCAATAATATGTTCAACCGCATGAAAGAACTGGTGTTTAAATTGTCTTCTGAAGAGAAATTTAAAGAAGGGTTTAACCTTATCAATAATATTGATCAATATTTTCCTGGCCATTATTCTTACCCGGCTTTAAAAGGGGAATTGTTGTATCATTCAGGTGAGAAAGAGAAAGGATTGGACCTTGTGTATAAGGCTTATGATATATATATCAAAGAATATCCGCAGCACGAAAAGAGCGTTGTGATCAAAATACCCTTAAAGGGAATGTTTCTTGTTTATGGGAACAGCCGCAGAGACACGATAACCCATGCCGGCATGAACCGGTTCTGTTTTGATTTCATGGGATGCAATGAAAAAGGGGAGATCAAAAAAAATGACCAGGCAGATTTAGGCACCAATGAAGAGTATTATGGATTCGGCTTGTCCATTTTTTCTCCTGTTGATGGCATCGTGGAAAGGGTAGTTGATGATAAAAAGGATCTGGCCCCATCCCGTGAATACAGATTATGGGATGGCAATATGATCTCGATAAGAGATAAGGATGGTCTACATTATTATTTTGCCCATCATAAATTTCATTCTGCCAGGGTACAGGCAGGTGAGAAAGTCAAAGCCGGACAGATCATCGCTGAATTGGGAAATACCGGCATGACCACTATCCCCCATCTCCATTTCGGGATTTACAGTGCTGACTGGGTCGTGTCTCTTCCGGTCCAATTCACAGATTACAGATTTGTAGGGAAGGATGGTTCAATCAAACAGATAAAAAAAGGGGTTCCTCAAACCGAACAGATCATTCTTGTTGAATGATCTTTCCCTGTTGAGGGGAGCGGGTTTTCGATCTTCCCATAAATTGGGCTTTCTCTCTCTCTCTTTTAATAATTGTTGATTTATCTTCAGGATCAATTAATTTAGTGTATCCTGTTCAAGGAGATATAATGAAAGTAAGAACGAGTATGGCATTGGATATGTCTATTGAGAAAGCCTTTCTGGAGATCCAGAAAATGTCTCACCTGATGAAGGTCTCTTCTCCTTTGATCGTATTCAGGCCGTTTCAAGATAATCCCCTTCCTCAAACAATGCGCGAAGGAAAAACGTATATTGTTTCCTTGAGGTTTTTAGGATTTATTCCTCTGGGAAAGCATGTTTTTACGATCATGAAAATTGACAGGAAGAACAGGATCATGACAACTGATGAAAAAGGGTCTTTTATCAGGGTATGGAAACACAGGATGTCATTAAACAAGCAAAAAAACAATTCAATTCTCTATACAGATGAGATCGAGATCAAAGCAGGGTTTTTAACCTTTTTGGTATGGGTGTTTACCCAAATCCTTTACAGGCACAGGCAAAGAAAATGGAAAAAGATGATACATTAAGCGTTTCAGATCGATAGCCCCTTCTTTTAAGAATTATTTTTATCCCCCGATTTTAATAACAGGGTCATGAAACTCGATATATTTACAGGAAAGAGACAATATGGCATGGTATTGCTTGTTCTTATCGGTGTTTCCTGCTTTGCCATCAAATCAGGCAAAAAAAACTATTATTCAGAGGATATCCCGGCTGAGAAGCCCGGTTTCTGGCTGGATCATATGGATGATCCTGACAGGGTGATCCTGATCCCTGAGCAGATCAAAGAGATGAACGCGAAGATCTTTAAAAAAGCGTATATCGATCATCCCTTTAACGAGATCAACCGCAAAAAGGGCTCTGTTATACGATCTCATCTTTTGCATCATCTGAAATGGGTCGGCCGATTTAAAAAATATAACCGGTATAACCAAAGGATCAACGGGATGAAATTTGTGCGAACCATGGAGCAATTGATGGATATTGACCGGATTCCGGAAAATATAAACGTCAGATTCGGGCTTGTTGTTCATCCCACATATCTAAGGATCTTTCCCACTGATCAGATGGTCATGCAGAAAAAGAACGATCATCCTTTTGATATCCTCCAGCTTTCTTTTCTCGATACAGGTGAACCCCTTGCCCTTTACCATATTTCAAATGATAGAAAATGGGGTTATATTCTATCCACCCACAATACCGGTTGGGTGAAACTGGAGGATATCGCTCTGAGTTTTGAGAAAAAAAAGATCAGACGGTTTATTGAATGCGAGCCCTTTGTCATGGCCATAGATTGGGAAGTTCCGATCTACAAGAAGAGATCACTGGATATCATCTTTAATACTGTTCATATGGGGTCTAAATTACTACTTTTAGAGGAAAAGCCAGAATATTTTCAGGTCCTTTTACCCGAGAGGGACTTTAAGGGGAATTTAACCTTTCAGTATGGGTATGTGAAAAATAATGATCAGGTATCCTGTCATTATCTGAAGATGACCCCTCGCACCATTGCCCGTCAATCTTTCAGGATGCTTGGAGAACCTTACAGCTGGGGCGGTAAAAAGTTCAATACGGACTGTTCTTCCTTTATTAAAGTCGTATTCAGGACCATGGGCCTGGAACTGCCGCGTAATTCTTATGCGCAGGTCAGATCACTGAAGAATTACAGGGTGTCCGGAAAAAACCGTAAAAAAGTCATGGATACGTTAAAACCTTTTCAAACCCTTCTCTATGCCTCTGATCCCGGTCATATCATGCTTTACATCGGTGAATATCTGGGTCAGTATTATGTGATCCACAACAAATGGTCCTTCAAGGCCATGGTGAACCAGGAGGAAGAGGAGATCTTTATTAAAAGGACGATCGTCTCGGATCTGGCCCTGGGACAAGATTCTTCAGACGGCTCTCTTTTTGAAAGGATCAGGCGCATAGGATTTTTTCAATAATGAGCCTGATGAATCAGGCTTCTCTTGACTTTGATCTTCAGGGTATTATTTTAATAGGAATTCTTTTATCAGAGGTATGATCATGTCATTTTCTAAAATTATATTGTTCCTGTTGATCCTCATTACACCCGCTTTTCTTTTATGCGAAAGCGGGTTAAAACCCCGGATCGCTGTACTGGACCTGGAAGCCAAAGGGGTGACAGAGGATGAAGCCGGCGCGGTTACTGATTTCTTGAGGACAGATCTGGTGAACACCAAAGAGTTTACGGTGATCGAGCGCGCTCGCATGAAGGATGTTCTAAAGGAACAGCAGATGTCCCTTTCGGGTTTAACTGAAACAGAGAAAGCAGCCCGGGTCGGAAAGATTCTGAATTGCAGACTGATCATGGTGGGTTCATTGAGTAAACTGGGAGAAAAATATTTTCTCAATGTAAGGGTCGTGGATGTGGAAACCACGCAGACCAGCCTGGGGAAACGGGAAAGCAGTGACAAACTGGAAGAACTTTCAGATGTGTCCAAAAGTATAGCCTATCAGCTCGCCGGTATGGATTATAAGCAGGAAGAGATCGAGCAAATAGAAATGAAAGAAAAGATAAGATCTCCGGCCATTGGTTTTGACTTCAGGTTCAATATTACAAGAAGTATCAATCGTGATGAAGATATTGATGAGCAGATCATCCATGCCTGGCCGGAACCTTATACAACAAACTCCGGCACAACACGTTATAAATCTGAAAAGGATACAGATCCTTCCCTTTCTGATCTTCGCTTTAATGCTTTCCTGGGAGGATTGTATCTCGGGATAGGGATAAGGACCGTGACGGTCGAGAAAGGGATGGGGTCAGAACTCGTTGAATCAGTGAACAATAATCCCTCCCTTTCGCAGAAAATCAATGAAACAAGGGAACATAAAATAAGGATAAAGGATCTGATGCTGGGACTGAGGGGCTGGACCCCCGGTCGTATCAATCCAAGGATAATCTATTTTACCTGGCGTACCATATCTGAAGAGTATACGGACCCTGTTGTCAAGCAGGAATTTTACGGACCGGGGTTGGGGATCGTTTTAAGGAATCCGGCTCCCTCCAAGAAAAAAGATGCCCTGGAATTAATCAGCTATCTGGAACTGCATTTTTCTTATCTGTGGCTGAATAAATCAGATATTGTTCTGCAGGGAAGCCATTATGGTATTCTCGGCGGGGGAGAATTTGGTCTTGGATTACAGTTGAAACGATTGGGCCTTTACTGTCTTTTAACCTATTCGCTTGATGTGTTCTATACAGCCTATGATTATAAGGAAGATATGGTATCCGGAAATATTATTTACAGCCAGTCAAAAGACGGAAGTCGTAAGGAAGTCTTTAAAGGGATCCTGTTCCGGCTGGGGTACACCTTTGATATGCAGGCTTTGTTCCGATAAGTATCAGGTTAATTTTCTGAGTATATCCCAGAAGGCTCCGCGGTGCCCGGCTTTGATGGCATTGGTCAGGACCGTGTTCTGGTTATAATTGTAATCCCTTTTGTTCTTTCCATAGGAAAATAAGAACCTTTTATCATGGGATGTCAGATCTTCCACAAAAGGAAATATCTTTTCCCCTATCTTTGATGAGAGAAAAAAGATCGGTTTTAGGAAATTATCATTATTCTCAATAACTCCGTAAAGATCCCTGTTCTGACTGATTATACCCTGTTCTTTTATCATATCAGCCAGCCCGGTATGATTATAGATCCTCACTCCCATGGCTGTTCCCACTACATCCGGTTTGATCTCTTTCATAAGATCTATGGTCTCGCGGCAGGTCTTTTCGTCTTCCCCCGGTCCTCCCAAGAGAAGATCGAACATAAAGGTCAGGCCGGCTTTTTTGCAGTCCTTCCCTGTCCGGATGAGATCATTGGCTGTAAAATCCCGTTTATAGGTTTTCAGTATTTTATCGCTTCCTGAATCAGCCCCAAAATTGATACCTGCGCAACCGGCCTCTCTCATAAGATGGGCCAGATCAAGATCGAATGGCCCCGGGCTCATGTAAGCATACCATTTTATTTTTTTACCAAGGTCTTTTTTGATCATGGCTTCACAGATATGTGAAGCGTGCTCATAGGGGATATTGAATTCACTGTCGCATAGATGAAACGTATGGATATTTTGTTTTAAAAGAGATTGGAACTCATCACAGACACTTTCCGGATCCCTTAACCTTATCCGGCAGCCTTTAGAGACAGGATCAGCGCAGTAGATACAGGCTTTGTTACAACCGCGTTTTGTTTCAAGGGAACCCTGGCCGCCTTCCCGGAAGTATCTGATATTGTTGAAAAGAACTCTTTTAGGATTGAGCCGGGACAAATCAGAGTATTGAACCTTATTTGTAATAAGGGTTCCCTCTTTTCTGTAGATCAGATTGGGAACGTTTTCAATGGCGGGATAATTTTTGATAAATTGATAGAAAGCTTCTCCATCTCCACAAATGCCATGATCCAGTTCGAGAAATTCCAGGATTTCACCGGGCATGACGGAAAATCCCACACCCCCGGCCACGATGGGGGAAGAGGTTGATTTTTTTATCTCTTCAAGGATCTTTTTCAAGTCCGGCAAAAAGAACCCCTTACCCGGAAAGGTGCAGTCATCCGTGTTCCTTATGGTAACACCGATAACATCAGGTCGTGTCTTTTGGATACTGTTTTTTATATCATTTTCAAAATTGAGGTCGAGGGTGAAAACATCGATCTTGTTTTTTATCAGATACTCTCCTACGTACTCCAGTCCGATAGGCGCAATGACCGGTTTGATCGTGTTGGTGTTGATCAGCAGAACTTTCATTATGTCTTTAATTTTTATTAGATTTCTGTATTTTGCCTGGTATTAATATACAATCCGGGAAAGGATGTGTCAATGAAAGCCGTTGAAATTCAATTTTATTTTAGTATAATGGTCTGTAAGGAAAATGGCCGGGTATATCAAAACATTCTCTTTTCTCCTTTTATGGATTATCGCTTGTCCTGTTCTTCCTCTGTTCTCTCAGGTCGTGGTCTGGACCCAGCAGTGGGATTCAAGCGTGAATGACTATGGTATGGATATTGCCGTTGACAGGGATTTTAACGTGTATTTGGCCGCTCAAAAAAGCAATTCTCCTATTGATGATGCCTTTATTATGAAATATAATGTTTCAGGCACGCTGATATGGACCCAGCAGTATGCCGGAACCGGAGACGATACGGCGGAATGTATTACCCTTGATGAGGCAGGTGTCATTTACGTGGGAGGAAGGAAGAACGCCAGGCATTTTCTGAAAAAAATTGATCCTTCAGGGAATACGGTCTGGACACAGTCTTATGCCGGAGCCAATACCATTTTTGATATTGCTGTTGATGCCAACAAATCCGTTTATGTTACGGGAGAAAAGAATAACGGATCAAATATGGACTATTTTACGGTGAAGTATGATTCCCTGGCCAATTCCATCTGGTCACAACAATATAACGCGACTGATGACGGCAATGGCGACCATGCTCTGGGGATCGTGGTCGATCCTGACGGGAATGTTTATATCACGGGTTATGTCTATAACGGTTTGTCCGAGCTGTGGGATTTTTTCACCATTAAATATAGTCCAGGCGGCAGTACAATCTGGACCCAGGTCTATGACAGCGGTAATGGGAGTGACGGAGCCTGGAGCATAGCCCTGGACTCAGAAAAGAATGTTTATGTTACCGGGTACAGGGCCAATGGTCTTAACAGCGACTATTTCCTTGTAAAATATGATGCGGGTGGGAACACTGTCTGGACCCAGATTTTTGACAAAGGGGTCCAGGATCAACCCCAGGCCATTACGGTCGATACCTATGATAATATTTATGTGACAGGCGTGATACATAATGGCATTGACCGCGATTTTTTTACTGTGAAATATGATCCTTCCGGCAATACCATTTGGACCCAGCAATATGGAAGCGGGAACGGGGACCATGTGGCCAATGGTATTGCTGTTGATCACGAGCATAACGTCTATGTGACAGGGTATAAAGACCGAGGGGGTCCCAATTATGACATCTTTACCGTAAAATATCAGCAGCCGCCTTACACGCCTTCTCTTGCGTCAGCCTCTTTTACTTCAAAACACTCCATACGGCTATCCTGGCCTGATGCGGTGAATGAGAATGAATATCTGGTGTATCGCAGCACGGACAGCAATGCGTTCACCCTGGTGGGCACCCTGCCAAAGAACACCACCTCCTTTGCGGACAGCCAATCGATCGATCCGGCTTTGAAATATTTCTACAGGCTTGAAACGACCAATGCCGCCGGGCGGTCAGTGCCCTCCAATATCATGACAGCCCGGTCATGGTTCTCTGATACCCTGCATAACGTCGTTGTTGGACCCAATCCTTTCAAGCCCCACGAGCAGCATCAGGATTTTGTCACATTCTATAATTTAACAGAGGAATTTGAACTGTCTGTCTATGATATGTCTGGTAACAAAGTAGCCAGTATTATATCTGTTTCACCTGACGGACGGTTTTCGTGGCATCCCAGAAATAGTGAAGGGAAATATCTGGACAGCGGTATTTATATCTGTTATATTAAAGATACAAACGGGCATGAGAAGAAGCTGAAACTGATGATCATTCGTTAGTATTTTATTGATCATATCAGGTTATGATTCTCAGATATTTGTTGACCTTTTGGGAATTGTTTAATACTTTGCTTACAAGGAAAGCGCCATGGGTCTTATGATCGGTTTCCCGGCAGGGATCCGTATCAATCTTACAGAGCATTTCGGCCTGTTGGGGGAAGGAAGATGGTTTTATAATTCGTTTTCTTTTATGCGAAATATTGAGAACGAAAAGGATAGCGCTTCCCTCACCATGACTCAGGTATTGGCCGGATTAAGTTTCTCTTTTTAAGTGTTGAAACACCATTTTGTGGTTCGTTATCGGGAGGATGAGAATGAAAAGTTATAATCTTAATTCAATTTTGTGTCTTAGCTTGCTGTTTCTCACGTTCATAATACCATCGGAAACACGCTGTGAGTTCCAGTACTACGAAAAAGTGGATGACAACACCGTCTTCATCCATATTGATAAACTTCCCGGGAATGTGACAGAGTTTGTCGAGCTCAGGGACAAGGTGGCTGTAACGGCCGAAGGCGGGGTCGTGATGTTCATCCTGGCGGCGAGGATCTATTCAAAGGATAAAGAGGAAGGGATGAAATGCTTTACCGTGGCGCTGGCCAGGAACAATCTTCAGAAGAATTACAAGGGGTATAAAGGGTGGTGGCCTGATTCCAGTTTCCGCTGGAAACTGAAATACCTTGACCAGATGCCCTGGGCCGCCAATACCTATTTTCAAGGCACCTCACCTGAGAAAGGGTATGCCTTACCCAAAGGGCCCTGGAAATTCGTGGTACTGACCAACAAGTATTCAAAAAAGAAGGATGGGATGAGGCTTTTAATTGAAACATCCGGCGCTGACCTTCCCAGACCTTTTTTTGTCAGTAAGAACGAGAAGGGTATATGGAAGGTCTCAGGTAATGCCTCTAGTTTTTTTACCGGTATGAAAAAGCCTGCCGTGGCAGAAGAAGAGGATGATCTTTGAGTCTGGCCATCTTTACGAACTTTAAACATACTCACCTGCTGCCTTGCTGATGAGCTGGCTTCGCTCAGAAAGGTGTTGACAGGAACATTTATTATATTATATTGTTTTTAAATCAAATCCTGAACTATGAAAATCAAAGATTCAGAAAATTTTATTAAGGAAAATCTTGTCGAATTATACAAGATCGTGGAACAGTATGTGTATTTTCTTGAAAAAAATCATGAGTTTATTGTTTACTTGAAGAAAAGATACAATATCCAGGATAAATTCATTCTTGATGTAGAGGAAAATGCCAAAAGGATATATCAATTTATCCCGGCTTTAAGGCAAGAGTCCGAAGAGGATTTTTTCAAGAGCCTGAGAGATTTTTTATATAATGATTACAGTGTTTTTCTGGCTCTTTTAAAGATGCTGTTCTATCAGGTCATGTTCTATGACAATAAAGAGAATGTGATGGATCTGATCTCTTCCTCCGACGATCCGGCATTCGATTCACTGGTAGGAAATTATTTTCTCCTGACCATGAACTTTAAAAAGATCAGGAACGTGATCAATCAGTTCCATTTCAAGGACATTGAACTGAAGGATGAACTGGTCGTGGATAATAACACAGAACTGTGGCTGGTAACGGACATGGAACATGATATTTTTCCCAGTGATATCCATAGAGTACAGGAATATACGGATGTCATTATTTCTGTAGCCAAAGAACATATCTCAGAAGAGGATTATAAGCTATTGCAGCATGAAGTCAGTGAATTGATCATTAATGCCATCAAGCACGGAAATAAAAATGATGCCGCCAGGATTATCCGGGTCTGGTACAAGTTTCAGGATGACCTTTTTAAATTTATCATTGAGGATCAGGGAGAGGGATTTAAGGACCTGGAAAAATGGAATGAATTCAACAGAAAAAGGAATCAGGCTATCAGGAACAAGAATTTTGAAATGTTAGAACAATATGCATTCTATAAAAGCAATGATTTTGAAGAAGAAGAGGCTAAAGGCGGAAGCACTCTTTTCGGGGCATTAGAATATTGGGATTCAGGATTGATATTTAACAGCAAAAGAAATAAAATTGTGGCTGTCAAGTATTTTTACAGAAAATCATCATAAAGCGGCCTCAGGAAGCCATCTTTCGAAAGAAAAATTTTGATCGCATTAGGACAGTCTCAAGGGCTATTTTAAAAGCCATATTAATGGGATAATACTTTGATCCCAGATGAACATTAATATTAAAGATCCTCATGGCATAGATGTTCATCTTGGGAACATCTAACCCATTGTCTATCATTTCCTGCGCTTTTATCACTTTTTCTGATGATGAGTCCTTTAATCTTTTGCATGAGACAAGGAGCCATCGGTCCTTTTTATTTTTAATCGCCGAAAAGTTGAACAGCCGGCATATCAGGGCTCTTTTATTATAAAAAAGGCATTGCCCGTGATGGGGTGTATCAGGACTATTCTGGAAAAAAATGCATTTTGTGTTTGACTCTCTTTCATATATCCTGTCCAGCCAGAATTCAGCCTGACCGGTTCCCAGTAGATGCAAACTCAAAGGCAGCATTTCCAGTATCGTCGCTTCAACATGGGGATTGAGACAACATTGGCCGCATGGATCCAGGCATTCCAGTCCTGTCGCGCGTTTAAAACTTTCGATTTGCCTGTCGAGCTGGCTATAGATTTTGTGGACCTTTTTTGCGTACTGTCGATAGATCATTTTTATCACCTTGAAAATATAAATCCTCCATGTGGATAAAATCCCCATGGAGGATTATTTAAAAACCAAAAAATTATTCTTCTGTTGTTTCTTCTTCCATTTCTTCTTTTTCTTTCTTTTCCTCTTTCTTTTTCTTCATCTCTTTTTTGCCTTTTTTAGCTTCTTTCTTCATCTCTTTTTTTTCTTTTTTAGCTTCTTTTTTCATCTCTTTTTTTTCTTTTTTAGCCTCTTTCTTGGCTTCTTTTTTCTCTTTCTTGGCCTCTTTGACCGCTTTGCCTTTTTCAGCTTTTTTGGCCTTCATGACCTTTTTGGTGCTTTTTTCTTTTTCTCCAGCCAAAGCCAGATCGCTGGCTGCAAAAGAAAATAAACAAATGAGAGCAAAAATAAAAGTTAGGATCTTCTTCATTGTATTCACCTCCTTTGGCAAAAAATGAACGTATCATTGAAAAAAGCCTCAGGTGTATTTTCACCTGAGGCTTGATTTTCATTCATAAAAAACCGCAAAGGCAAATAACGCTATTCTTCAGATTCGTCTTCGCCCCAGTTCTCTTCTTCTACTTCAACCGTTATTGATACCGCTATGTTCTTTTTGTTTTTAATAACAAATTCGATTTCAACATTCTGACCGACCTTGAGGTCTTTCCAGGTGGAAGCATTGACAAATTTTGTGTTCTTGTCGATCTGATACATGACCTGGATCGTTTCCCCCTCGTCGTTTTCCTGATTCAGGGTGATCTGACCTGCCGAGGTCTTGAATACTGTACCTGATGCATACTCTGTATCTTCCTCAGCTCCAAAGGCCAGAGAGGACAGTATACAGACAAAAAGGCTTATAGCCATCATTGTAAAAAGATTCTTTTTCATTGTTTTCCTCCTTTATATTTTATTTAATTTTTCAGCGTCTTTTACAAAGGCATTGATATCGGATATTCCTGATGTGACGGCATCCAGAAGTATCCTGCTGTACTTATTACCGGGTTTTTTCAAGTAATAATAAACATTTAAACCTTCCCTTCTGTCTTCTACAATATCTGTAAGTCTCAGGCGGGTGAGATGCTTGGAAATATTGGATTGATTCTTTTTCAAAACATTGCAGAGATCATTCACGGTCAATTCCTTTCTGGACAGAATGTTAATGATCCTGAGACGAGTATCATCAGCAAAGGTTTTTAAGATACGCCGGACATTCTTCAGGTCCATAGAACGACCTCCTTTATAATAAAATACTATATGAACTTATGGTCATATAGACATAAAGTAATATACTTCTGTTTTATTAATTGTCAAGTATTTTTTAAAATATTTTTATCCATTAAATATATTTCAAAAAAAAGTGGTCATATGTTTTTTCAAGATATATTTTTACTTTCGTATGATATAAACCAGGATCAGATTGTTTTTAAAGGAGGAAATAATGGATTGGGCTATTCTGGATACGCAGGTCTTTAAATGGATTATACTGCCGCTTCTGATATTTATGGCCAGGATCATTGATGTTTCCCTGGGTACCATGAGGATCATCTTTGTTAACAAAGGTAAGAAACTTCTGGTCCCCCTTTTGGCGTTTGCGGAGATCATAATATGGCTTCTGGCCATAGGCCAGATCATGCGTAATTTGAACAATATTGTCTGTTATCTTGCCTATGCCGGAGGTTTTGCGATGGGTAATTTTATAGGGCTTTTAATTGAAGAAAAACTGGCGATGGGCAATCTGATCATACGGGTGATCACAAGAAAGAATGCCGGGCAATTGATCAGGTCGTTCAAAAAGGCCCTTTTTGGAGTGACCATACTTGATGCCAGGGGAGTCAGAGGAAAGGTCAATGTTGTTTATTCCGTAATCCGCAGAGCGGACCTGGAGCATGTGATCCGTATTATAAAAAAATTCAATCCCCAGGCCTTTTATTCGGTGGAGGATGTCAGGTTTGTAAGCCGGGGTGTGTTTCCTGTCAAAAGGCCTTTATTAAAGAGAATCCTGGGAGATGGGAAAAGAAAGGGGAAATGATCCTGATATTTTATTGACAAATTTGTCAAGAATGATTACATTGTCGCCAGATTCATAACGGGAAAAAAGATGAAGGTCGAACAACGGGTTTTCAGAGAAAAGATAGAATTCAAGCCGGATCTGAATTATTTGCTTTACTTGCCAACGGATTATCAAAAGGATCCCCATAAAAAATGGCCTTTGATGCTTTTTTTGCATGGCTCTGAAGAACGTGGCGATGAGGTTACAAAAGTAAAAAGAAACGGGTTGCCAAAAATAATAGAACAAGGCATGGAACTGCCTTTTGTTGTTGTGGCCCCCCAGTGCCCTAAAAATAAGGTCTGGGATCTTTTGATCAGGGAACTGGACGCTTTATTGCATTATATTGAAAAGAAATATGCAATTGATCATAAACGTGTCTGCCTGACGGGCTTGAGTATGGGCGGTACGGGTTGCTGGCATTTTTCAGTCCTTTACCCTGACAGGTTCGCGGCGATCATCCCTATCTGCGGAAGTACCTCTGGCATGCTGGGGTTCCCGGAACGCGCCGGTGTTTTAAAGCATGTTCCCATTTGGGTCTTTCACGGTCAAAAAGACGATGTCGTCCCGGTCAATGAATCAAGAATGCTGGTCAATACCCTGCGGCAATGTAAAGGCAAAGTGAAATTCACCATTTACAGCAATGCCTATCATGATTCATGGAGCCGGACCTATAAGAATAAAAAATTATACGAATGGCTTTTGGACCAGATATCAAAATCATCCTGATTATTTATTAAAAAATCTTGACGAAAGAAATTTATTCTTTATTATTTGTATAATAAACGAAGTATGTGGATCATCAGATAGATCTTTAAAAAGAAAGGATATTATGGGGAGAACAAAAAAGTTTGATTTTGCTCTGGCCTGGCCGGAGGAACGCGAGGAAGCTTTTATTTCTTTTATAAAATCCGAATGCCATCTTTATAAAATGAGCTTTTTCTGGATCAATGATAACAATATCGATCACACCATCAATCACCTTGAATCCGGAAAGATCAAAATTAAATTCCTGTTCGATATGAATGCCACCTATTCTGTCCCGGATGATAAATACGCCCGCCTCTGTTATGCGGTCAAGGATTCAGGGGGAAAGGTATTGAATGACCCTGATGATGCCAAAGAAGCGACTGATAAATCCATTGCTCATTATGACCTTTTAGAAGAGGGTGTCAATGTTCCTTTTACGGTGGTCGTACGAAAATGGGAGTCTGATAAATTCAAGTTGACCGAAGCCGAACGCAAGAATCTGGGAAAACCTTTTGTTATTAAACCGGCCTGCGGATATGGCTGGTCAGGTGTTATCACCGATGCCAAAAGTCTGGCAAAAATGGCCAAGGCAAAAAAATATGCCAATGGAGATAATTTTCTCCTTCAGGAGAAAATCCAGGCCATCAGCTTTCATGATAAACTGGCCTACTACCGGGTCTTTCATGTCATGGGAGAATATATTCCCTGCTGGTGGGATCCCAGGACCAGTATTTATGAGCATGTCAAGTTCCATGAAATGTATGAATATAATCTTTTTTCTATTGTTATCCTGGCCATGAGATTGTCCAGCATTACCGGCATGGGGTTCTTTTCCACAGAGATCGCTATTGCCAGGAAGGGCGAAGTGGAGATCCCCATAACCATAGATTACATCAATGACCAGTGTGACCTGGCTATAAAGTCCCTGGAGAGGTCAGCTCCCCCGGATGATGTGGTCAAGCATATTATTCACCGGATCGTTCAAAAAGCATGGGAGTTAAATCAGGGGAATGTGAGAGATTCAGGATATTCGATATATTTAGGAAGGTAGTTCATGTTTGGAATATTATTCGTCAGGGAATCAAAGGCAGGTAAACAATAATGGAACCAAAAAATTTCCTTTTCATATCCATCGATGCGTTACTTGTGGATATTGCATGGCAGATTAAAAAAGAAGGCCATAATGTCAAATTTTATATTGAATCAAAAGAAGAAAAAGAGGTTGGCGACGGTTTTATTGAAAAAGTGGATGACTGGCAGGCTGAAGTGGACTGGGCTGACATTATTATTTTTGATGATGTGTTAGGACAGGGAACAAAAGCTGATAAATTACGCAAGCAGGGAAAATTGGTCATTGGCGGAACTCCCTATACGGATAGACTGGAAGATGACCGCGCTTTTGGCCAGGAAGAACTTAAAAAGTATGGTGTGAATATCATCCCCTATGCGGAATTTGTCTCTTTTGATGAAGCCATCCAATATGTTCAAACTAACCCGGCCAAGTATGTGCTTAAACCAAGCGGTCAGTTGCAGAATCCCAAGGGAATGCTGTTTATCGGTGAAGAAGATGATGGCCGTGATGTTATTCAGGTATTGAATGATTATAAGAAAGGCTGGCGTGAGAAAAAAGCCTGGTTTCAGCTGCAGAAAAGAATGTCAGGAGTGGAAGTCGCTGTGGGTGCTTTTTTTAATGGCAAAGAATTTATTTACCCCATCAATGTCAATTTTGAACACAAGAAATTGTTTCCAGGTGATTTGGGCCCTTCAACAGGTGAGATGGGAACCACCATGTTCTGGAGCCCGCCCAATAAGTTGTTCAATACCACATTGAAGAAATTCGAGTCAAAGCTGGGTGAAGAAGGATATATCGGGTATATCGATATAAATTGCATTGTGAATAATAATGGGATCTATCCGCTGGAATGGACATCCCGTTTCGGATACCCTACTATCTCCATTCAGCAGGAAGGCATGTTGAATCCCATAGCAGAATTTTTCTACGAGCTGGCTCAGGGTAATGCGCCCAAGCTGAGGGTAAAAAGCGGCTTTCAGATCGGGATCAGGATCGTTGTTCCTCCTTTTCCCTTCAGAGATAAACAGACTTTTGAGATGAAATCCCTGGATTCTGTTATTTATTTTAAGAAACCTGTAGAGGGGGTCCACATTGAAGATGTAAAACTCGTGAATGATGAATGGCTTATCACGGGCACGGCCGGTGTTGTGCTTATTGTATGCGCCACAGGTTCTACCATGAAACAGGCTATTAATCAGGTCTATAATAAGATCAAATACATCAATGTCCCTCATATGTATTACCGGGATGACATTGGAGAAAGATGGTTCGAGGACAGTGATAAACTTCATGCCTGGGGATTTTTACGGGAAGGATAATCTGTAAGAAAAGAGTCTCGCAAGTTGAATATTAAAATTTCTTGTTTTATCATTATTCTTATTATTTCCTCTGCTTTGCTTCTGGCCGGTGAAGTCTTTCAATTTGACAGACTCTGGCCTGATCTGCCCGGCCAGTGGTATTTTTATTTTGCCGAAGCCGTGGCTGTGGACCCGTCCGGTTATGTTTATGTTTGCGATAATTGGAACCACAGGGTTCAAAAGTTTTCTACAAACGGAACCTTTATCACAAAATGGGGCAGGGAAGGCACAGGTAACGGAGAGTTCAAAGCCCCTCATGGAGTGGATGTTGACGCTTCCGGAAATGTCTATGTGGTGGACCTGATGAACTGTAACGTTCAGGTCTTTACCGCTGATGGTACATTTATCAGAAAATGGGGCAGTTTGGGGACGAATGACTACGAGTTCCAGTATCCTGCTGATCTGGCGGTGGACAAGATCACAGGTCATGTCTATGTTATGGTCAGGAACAGCGCCCGCGTTAAGAAATATACATCTGACGGCACGTTCTTGTTAAAATGGGGAGGGCCCGGAGGAGGGAATGGCCAGTTCAATGCCCCGGAAGGAATTGCCGTGAATAATAGAGGGGATGTATTCGTGGCTGATTCCCAGAACCACAGGATCCAGAAGTTTTCCACTAACGGGACCTATATCCTGCAGTGGGGGAGCCTGGGGGCGGGTAATGGCCAGTTCAACCAGGTTTTTGGCGTGTCAGCTGATTCAAATTATGTCTATACGTCTGAATTCAACGGTTATCGTATTCAAAAATTTACCACTAATGGCAATTATATCAGAAAATGGGGGTCAACGGGATCCGGTGATGGTGAATTCTGGGGGCCTGTTGATGTGGAGGTCAATCCTGTGGGAGATGTTTACGTGGCTGATATTAATAATCATCGTGTTCAACAGTTCAAGACCAATGGCGCCTTTGTGGCCTCCTGGGGAAGTTACAGCACCAACCCGGGCCACTTTAATCGCCCTATCGGGATCGTGGTTGATTCGACAAATATTTATGTAACAGAATGCAATAATGACCGGATACAGCGATTTAATCTGAGCGGAGATTTTTTATTACAGTGGGGCAGCCAGGGTTCCGCCAGTAATCAATTTCAGTGCCCGCATGACGTTTGTGTTGACCCTGAAGGGAATACGTATGTAATAGACTTCGGGAATCACAGGGTCCAGAGATTTTCTCATGATGGCCTTTTTCTCACAACATGGGGCACGAATGGGACCAATAACGGACAATTCAAATATCCCAGGGGGATCGGTTCTGATATCTGGGGACATATCTATGTAACCGATACGGATAATGACCGTATCCAGAGATTCAACACCAACGGTTCTTATCTGGGACAATGGGGGACAACCGGTTCAGGAGACGGTGATCTCATCTCTCCCATTGATATCTGCGTGGACCATCTTGGCTATGCGTATGTTGTGGATGAAGGAAATGACCGTATCCAGAAATTCACGACCAATGGAACCTATGTGCTGCAATGGGGGACCACCGGTTCAGGGACCGGTCAATTCCAGAGTCCCTCCGGTATATCCGTTGATTCAAAAGGAGACATATATGTGACTGACAACTGGAACAATAATGTCCAGAAATTTTCTTCCACAGGGAGTTTCCTGACAAAATGGGGGAGCTGGGGAACCGGACCGGGTCAGTTCAATTCCGCTGATGATGTTTCAGTTGATGCTCAGGGACAGGCTTATGTGGTGGATAATGTCTTGAATCGCGTGCAAAAGTTTTACAGCACGTTTATTTCCGATCAGACGAATCTATTACCCTCCCATGAAACCGCGGTTTATCCCAATTTACTGGATCTCTCTTCATCCATCAAGGCCAGGATCGTTTTGGGTGAATCAGACACGGTTGCCATTAAGATATATAACCTGGCCGGTGTTATGGTTCAATCATTTTCAAAACGATCCTATAACAAAGGCGATTCGGTGGAATGGGACGGGACTTTTGAGAAGACGGGTCAAAAGGTCGGGGCAGGTATTTATTTGATCGTGGTAGAGGGAGAAAAGATCAAGAAAAAACTGAAACTTTTAATAAAGAAATGAGGAGTTGATAGGGATTTGTCTTTTGCAAATCCCTATCAACCACCCGGCGATCCGTATAGCCCTGCTGAGAATGATCATTTTTTCTTTGAACTGCTTTTTTCCATCCGTTCAAGGTAATTTTCAAAGGCTTTTTTGCCTTCTTCTTTCCAGTAATTTTCATAATACTTCCAGTTCCTGTAATCTCCCCCGGGTGCCCACACCTCTTTCGGTCCTGTTCCTTTTTTCCATCTGTCATGAGCCTGATAAATATGGTCATGCTGGTCATGAAACCTCCCGAATCCTCCGAAAATGAGTTTGCCCAGAATGACAATACCAAAGGCCTGCCAGTATGTAATGGTTCCCAGGCCGAAGAGGGTTGGCATGAGCCAGTTCCAGAGCAGCTTGACAAAGTATCCGAACAAAAGCCCAAATACACCGGCCAGGATCACACCTCCGATGGCTATTCCAATAATACGGAACACCTTGATATAGGCTCTTGGATGGCAATGATTGTTTGCACCACACATAATCTTATACCTCCATCAATAGATTTTTATTATTCAAAAGCGCTTTTTGAATCTTTTTCAAGGCCCGGGATTTCCGGGATAGCAGAGTCCCCAGGGGGATGTTCCATTCTGCAGACATTTCCTGAAACGAACGGTTTTCAAATTCAGTGGCAATGATAATCGCTTTCTCTTCCTTTTCCAGGGAATCGATGGCTTTATAGAGATAACGGCAGATCTCTTTGGTTTCCCATTCTTTCTCAATATTGATCCGGGGATCTTGAAGAACGTCTTTAAGGGTTTGATGGCTGTTTTTTGAAACAGCTTGGTCTAAAGAGATCACGTTCTTCTTTTTTCTGAAAAGGTCAACGATCTTATTTTTTAATGATTGATAGATATAGGAGGCCAGATTTTCAATGGGAAGGGTGATGTCAGCCGTATCAAAAATTCCTGCCATGACGTCCTGCACCACGTCCTCGGCATCCCTCGAGGCTTCATCATCGATCCTCTTTCTTACAAAACCTACCAGTTTATGATATTCCCTGATAAAAAAAAGTCCTATGGTTTCCTTGCTTTTGTCACGCATATGTATTAAGACGAAAAAGTATTTTATTTATTGCGCTATTTTAATCCAAGCACATAATATCAAAAAGAAAGATATTTAAATCATCATCAATCTTTTTTAAACAGTTTCTTATATTTCCCGTACCCTTCTTTTTCCAGATCTTCTTTCGATATAAAACGCAGGGCTGCCGAATTGATGCAATACCTCAATCCGGTCGGCTGGGGGCCGTCATTGAACTTATGGCCCAGATGAGAATCCCCGTTTTTGCTTCTCACCTCTATTCTTTCCATCAAGAGGCTTTTATCTTTTTTCTCAATAATATTGTCCTTTTCCAGGGGCTTGGTGAAACTGGGCCAGCCTGTCCCTGAATCGAACTTATCAAAAGAGGCAAACAGAGGCTCTCCGGAGACGACATCCACATAGATCCCTTCCTTTTTATTATTCCAGAATTGGTTGTCAAATGGTTTTTCGGTCGCTTTTTCCTGTGTTACTTTGTACTGAAGAGGTGTCAAACATGTTTTTAATTCTTTTTCTGAAGGTTTTTTAAAGTTTTTATCATCTTTTGTCCCGGAAATTTTCATTTTATCACCCCGGCTCTTTTCCAGGAATTCGTCACGCCCGGAATTTATACGATAAATATTATATTTTAAGGGACATTTTTTATAATAGTTTTGATGATATTCTTCAGCCTTATAGAACTCACCGGCCTTGATTATCTTTGTTGCGATCTTGCTTTTAAATAGGCCTGACCGTTCTAGTTCTTTTTTTGAGCTCCGGGCCTGTTCTTTCTGTTTCTCATTGTGATAAAATATAGCGGTCTTGTATCGCTCGCCTCGATCAACGAACTGTCCGCCGGAGTCTGTCGGGTCTATCATTTTCCAGAAATGGGATAAAAGTTCCTTATAACTGATGATAGAAGGATCAAAGATAACCTGAACCGCTTCCAGATGGCCAGTCTTGCCGGAAGAGACACTGTCATAAGTCGGGTTTTTTTCCATGCCGCCGGTATATCCTGATGTGACCTTTGCCACACCTTTGATCTTTTCAAAATCAGACTCCACACACCAGAAGCAACCTCCGGCAAATGTGGCTTTTTCAAGTTTTTTTGAAGCACCGCTCACGCTCATCGTCAATCCCGCCAATAGCCATAGCAATAGAACAAAATACATTTTATCCATTATGTGCCCTCCTGTTAAAATATCATAACAATAGTGATATAATAACAGAAAATGATTTGTCAAGAGAAAAAAATAGTTTTTAGTTCTTGGTTCTTAGTTCTTGGTTTATTTCTTTAAACGAAAAACTATTTGGTCAAATCCAAACCATCCTTGTGGATTTGACCCGAAGCACTTCCTGTGCATCGAACGAAGAACTATATTTATTTCGTGTAGACCTGTTTTTTCAGGATATGAACATATTTTTTAAAGACCTTTTCAGCCCGGGCAATATCCCCTTGCCGGTAATAGGCTCTGATAAGCATACGGTATCCCATAAGGGAATCAGGATATTTTTTTATCAGATCGTTCAGAAGGAGGATGGCCTGATCATATTTCTTCTCATCCAGGGCCTGCTTGCCTTTTTTATATAATTGTTCAAAAAGGATCAGCTCCGAGCGGGTATCATAGTTCCATTCCTTGTATATCTCCTGCAGCATGAATTCGGAATTTTTAAGGTGGATCTGATTTTTATCAACGATGTCCTTTAATTTTTTTATCATATAATTCTGTTCAGAGATCAAAGACTGGTTCTTGTCGACCTGAGTTTTTATGGTATCCCTTTTTTTAATCAGCTGCTCGATCTGGTTGACAAGATCATGACGGGCGGCTTCGGATATGATCAGTTTTTTTTTCACCTTTTCTTTTGTCTGATAGGATCCCAGACCCCACAGGCCTGTCAGGAAAAGTCCAAGGATTAAAATAATAAGGCTGGCTTTGAAAAAAAATTTCTTTCGGATCTGCCTTAAAGAATAAGAGAGTATATCGATCTTGTCATTATTGATGATCTTGAAGAAACTGACTCCTATCCGATAATGCAATCGATCGATCTTTCTGAACCATTGTATTTTTCCTGTAAATTCGATCAGATCCCGTTTCCCGGGTATGTCTATTTTTAATTGAAGAAACTGCTTTAATTTCAGCAGCTTTTGCTGAAGAGCCAGAGGGGCTTCAATGATATCAATGGCAATTCCCCCTGATGAGATATTCAGTGTATGGGATTGATAAAAATCAAAAGTGTCTTTCCGGAATTCGGAGAAAGAATAAAGCACAGGTATAGCCGCAGGTAATCTCATATATTTTCTGGCCTCACCCTTTGCGGCCTGAACCTTTAAATAATGTTCCCATTTAAGAAACTGAAACATTTCTTGAAATATAGTGCTAAAAATCAGGATAGCAACCTTTTTAATGATATTTTATTTCATTTTCATATCAGGAATAGCCGACAATGGAATTGGAGGGTCTTATGCGGATCATTCTCGTTTTATTAAATATCTTTATCTTATCCCGTGTAATGTTTTCTCAATCCAATATTCCTAAAGGTTTTCAAAGTATTAAGGAAATTAATACCGTGTACCATGAATTTTCTCCCAGTATCAGCCCTGACGGAAGTTTCATGGTCTTTTCCAGTGACAGGCCGCAAGGCCTGGGTGACAATGATCTCTGGATCAGCTATTTCAAAGACGGCCAATGGAGTCAACCTGAGAATCTGTCTGTGCTTAATTCGCGCTTTCACGACCATGAACCTTTCCTAACCTATGACGGCAATGCCATCCTTTTTTCTTCTGACAGGGATGGAGGTTTAGGGGTGGGAGACCTTTATATCTCATACCGCCAGGGTAAATATTTCAGCCAGCCGATCAATCTGGGTCCTTCGATCAATACGAAAGACTCAGAGAAGATGCCATCGGTTTCTATGGATAATCAGGAACTTTTCTTTGCCAGGATCCCTGTTGATTATTTCAGCCGGATGTTAGAAAAAAATAAAATACAGATCTGGGTATCGCAGAAAAAAGGAAATATCTGGGGTGCTCCCGAACTATTACAGGAACCGGTGAATCAATTGACCTATGATTTTGCCCCCCGTATTATGCCCGATGGGCACAGTTTGCTTTTCTGTTCCGGGCGAGAAGGCGGAAAAGGAGGGCTGGATATCTGGCGTGTCAGGCGCAAAAGCCGGTCTTTTGGCTGGAGTGGATTGACCAATCTTTCTTTCCTTAATACCAAGGGAAATGAATCACACTATGCTTTCACGATCGATCAAAAACGTTTATATATGGCCGCGCAATGGGGTGGGAAAAAAGATTATGATATTTATGAATATAAAGTGGAAGAGATGATAACAGAACCCACCATCACCCTTCAGGGCCGGATCACGAATAAAAAGAATGGGGATCCGGTGAAGGGAACCCTTACCGTGGAGCTTTTTTCTAATGCCAGGGAAATCTTCAGTATTGAAAGTGACAGAAACGGACAGTACAGTATTACTCTTCCCAAGGGAGGTAACTATTCGCTAACTGTCGAAGCCCCCGGTTTTATGTTTTTCAGTCAGAGACTTGATCTGACAGAACTGCTTCATTCCTCTGTTACCAATGTGGACATTGGTCTTCACCCTCTTCAAAAGGGAGAAAATATTATCATACGCACCATTTATTTTGATCCCGGACAATACAGGCTCAGGGCCGAATCCATGATCGCTCTTGACCGTGTTGTTAAGATCCTGAAAGATCATCCAAACATCAGGCTTTTGATCAAGGGTCATGTCGCCGAGATCATAGGAGACAAAATGGATTCCATGTGGCTTTCTGAGATGCGGACAAAAGAAGTAAAGAAATATATGGTGGAAAAGGGTATTGACCCTGATCGGCTTCAGACAAAGGGTTTTGGGGGTACAATGCCAATAGGGGATAATGATACAGAAGAAGGCCGAAAATTGAACCGGAGGACAGAGTTCGAAATCCTTGAATAAATCCTCGCTTTTTCTTGACTTTTAAAGGATATTCAATATGATGGGTGAAATCATTATCAGGAGCGACAGATATGGATTTGGGATCATTTGAAGTGCTGGAAAACAAAGTGATCATCAGGATCAAAGATTCTATTTGTGAAAATTCTGAGGATCTGCTGACCAGTCGCTTGTTGAAAGAGATCGTCAAACGTTCCGTTAAAAAATTAATACGCAAGAATTCTCTGCTATTGAAGATCTTTGGTCCCAAAGAACCAACAGAGTCGATAGACCTGCTGGTAAGAACCATGCAGTTCCTGGTTAAAATGCCGGGTGAACTAGTGCCCAATGTGGTTAAGGGCTCGGAAATATTTTTTAAACAGAAAGATTTGTTCAATCAATTCATCGAGTATCTTTATAATTACTGGCGAAGTTTTGACCGGTTCATTCTCTGTGACTCAACAGGGGATACCCTTGATAAAAGACCTTACCGGACGTTTAACCTTACGATTGAGCATCTTACCCATCTTATTAGAGCGACATACCGTGACCTGGAGGAAAATCTTACCGGGGATCATCCCCGTGTGTACAGACAGGTGGCGGCCGGGGCAGAAATTGCGACGATATCCGTACCCAAAACGATATCATATCCCGAAAAAAAGTATTTCAAACTTAACGCGATTCCTGTTATCCGTCAGGTATTGTTAAATCCGCCTTTGATCCTTAATCCCCCTATGAATAAAAGAAGCGGTAGATTTGAGAAAGTAACAACGAATCCTATTGACCATCTTGATATTAACACCCATGATTGGCTTGGCTATCCTGCTATGGTGGGGGATCTGATCATTATGGTATATTTTCATAAGAAATTCTTTGAACTCGGATTTTCCTTGTCCAATCTTTTTGAACTGGCCAGCGACAGGGACCTGGAAAAAAGTCCTGATGCCGTCTATCTTTTTGGTGTGCCCGACAGTCTTATGAAGCCTTATCCCTCTCCCACAATTTTTTATGACGATGAGAAAAACAATATACTGTTGGCTGCTGTTCCCCGGGATGATGAATTTGGATATTTCGGTTATCTGAAAAAAATGATACTGACCCTTCATAATATCAAGGTCATGAAAAGAGGCAAATTGCCCTTTCACGGAGCCATGGCAAAGATCATTTTAAAGGGAGATAAAGAAGCCACGATCCTTATGATCGGTGATACAGCAGCCGGAAAATCCGAGACCCTGGAGGCTTTAAGGCAATTGGGTGATGCATATATCCAGGATATGATAATTATTGCTGATGATATGGGATCTATGGAAATTGACAAAAAAGGGAATATACTGGGTTATGGTACTGAAATAGGCGCTTTTTTAAGACTGGATGACCTTAAACCAGGTTATGCGTTCGGACAGATGGACAGGGCGATCATCATGAGCCCTCATAAGGTCAATGCCAGGATCGTTTTGCCTGTAACCACTCTGGAGAATATTCTGAAAGGGTACAGGATCGATCTTGTCCTTTATGCCAATAATTATGAAGAGATCGATGAAGAACGAGATCTGATCGAAAGATTTTCCACTTATCAGGAAGCCTTAAAGGTATTTAAAGAAGGGGCTGTCATGAGCAAAGGGACAACATCCTCAAGGGGTATTGTTCATTCCTATTTCGCCAATATTTTCGGCCCGCCCCAGTATAAAAATATACATGACAAATTAGCTGAAAAATATTTCAAGGCCATGTTCGATAGGAATATTTTTGTAGGTCAGATGAGGACTCGCCTTGGTATACCGGGTTTCGAGCAATCCGGACCGCGTGAACTGGCCGAACAATTATTAAAAACTCTTCTGACCTTATGATCGGGGGTGTGGTCGTTATCCTGTCTGAGAAAAAAGCCTTACAACACGCTGTTGCCCTGCTTGAAAAAATGTCCTGCGCCGAGAAATATGATCTTTCCCGTCCTCAGGTAAAAGAAAAATTCGATTCATATGAATTTTCTTTTAGACGAAAGATCCCTTCCAGGCCCCAATATGGCGTGGTGAAGGTAAATAAAAGAACAGGAGAGGCGCAATATATTCCGCAGAGATAAAGGCGTTAATGGATACCTTTCCCTCTTGTACCATATATTTATTTTGATCTTGAATATACCAGCAGCTTTCCATCCGGAGACAATGAGTAATCGAATTCAAAAAAACTGCGGTCTATCTTCCATGGCGCGTATTTCAGATTTTTTCGTGATAAAAGATAAAGGTTGAATTTAAAGCTGGTTCCCTTGGCTTCCCGGGCGGCTATGATAAGGATACCGGGCTGGGTGGGATGAGGGATCAGGGCTTTCAGGTTACTCAGGCCTTCCAGAAGGATTTCGTCTTTTACGTTGCCCTGTCTGTCCATCAGAACAATGGAGTTAAAGCTATGATAGGCGATGTCCCCGGAATAAGGTAACAATACAGGATACTCCACCTTTTCCAGCAGGCTCTGCACATCTGTCAAACGCTTTTTCTTTCCTCCGCGAGCCGGCATGATATAGATGTTCTGTTTTTTATTTTCATCCTTTTGAAGAAATAAGATCCATTGGCCATCAGGGGAATAGGACATCTCACTCTCTTCCCCGGGATCATGAGTAAGGCGTTTCTTGATCTTGTTCTTCATATCAAAAATAAACAGATCAACCTGATCGTCCCTGGTCGACCGGTAAAGGATAGACCGGCCCAGGGGATGAGGCGTTGGGTAAATATTGGAATGATCATCTTCCAGGATGGTTGTCTCTTTTTTGTCAGTCAGCGAGTACATCTTGATAACACCTTTTTTATCATCACCTGATTTAATAAAATAATGAAACAGGATATTTTTCCCGTCATGAGAAAAACGGGGATGAGCATGCAAGCCTTCCTCAGCTATAAGAACCGCCTGGCCGCTTTTTAGATCTTCAACCAAGATGCTCATGTTCTCTATACGGTCAATGAAATACCTGACACCCTTGGCAATGCCGGATATTCCCAATCCTATGACAATAATAAGAACAGCAAAGACCTGTACTCCGGTGGATATTTTTGGCTCTCTTTCAAGATTCTGATCACCCCGGGAGGCTCGAAAAAATATCAGACCGAGAAAGATATACCAGAGAATAGAGAAAAGGAGGCTGATAGTATTAAAGATCTGGATAATAGACAAAAAAGCCAGGGCCATTAAAAAATAGGACAGGGGTTTGATATAACCGTATAAAAAGAAGGGTAATCGTAATAATTTTACAGCCAGTACCAGAAGGAAAAATCCGATCAGAATGTTAGCCATATAGATAATCCCGGTAGGTTCGCTAAAAGCTTTTATCAAAGTAAAAATCTGGATACAGACCAGGGCAAGGTCAAGGCCCATTACAATAAAGATATAAATATCAGCTTTTTTAAAATCAAGGCTGTTCAACAGATTTTTCAGGGAAAATAATATATAGATCATAAGAGAAAGATTTAATACCTTTATTATCTGAAGGATGTTCTCTTTAAAATCCAGGAAAAAGCCTAGTAATAGAATGAAGGATAGACCGACATTAATGATACACGCTGTCCCGGCATACTGAAAATTCTTTTTACTCTGTTCCATGACACTCTCCTTATCGCGCGGCAGGTTTAAATACCAGAAAGGATACACAGAAAAATGTTGTGAAAAAAACAGAGATCCAGAGGAAAGGGCTTATCCCCGTTGTAAAACCAAGGAAAAGAAGGGTCAGGGTCATTAATCCATTTTCAAAGATGCCTACTTTCACGATATCTTTGTTCTTCAACGGGTCTTTATAAGCATAGATATAGGCTACTCCCAGAGACGTTTGCAAAGCGCCGAAAAGCCTCAAAAATATGGGATTATCGGGCCAGGGTATACCTAAAAGTTTTAGAAATTCAGGCCAGGCGATCAGAGCCGGCGCCCAGGCCGTGAAAATTAGAATTACTTTTAATAACAATACTCGTTTTAACCAGATCAATTTTTTTGATTTTTCCATATGAATTCTCCCGGGGTTTATTAAAAATATATTGATTGTATTTTTACTGTCAAATAAAAAAGGGTGACACTTTTTATTTCAAAAATTTCACCCTTCTTCTATGTGTATTAACAATTCTCTTTCCCTATGGAAAAATTAAAAATCCATTATCGGTTGTGCCATCACGATAATTTTCATTTATCCTGGTTAAACACTCGGACATCTGAGCCGGAGTATAAGAAGTTCTTTCGCCGCCAAGGACACGATTGGCCTGCCACAGCACCTCTCCCATGGCCCAGCCATAAAAAGGGCTGGCAGGATCCGCAACAAGCTGATCGATCAGATGATATTCACTTTTTCCGAAATTCTGGTCACACAGGTCAAAATAGACATTCAACGTTACAGCCGCCAGCTGGCCGGCCAGAGACCCGAGCTCGTCGGCCTGAACCGGATCAATATAGCTCTGTCTGAGGGCTCTGGGTGTGCCGGTTTGCGGTAAAAAGTTTTTCACAGACTGTGAGCTGGTAAGAAGGATAGTATACCTGTCACTTGATCCGATCCTCAATCCTGAAGGGAAACAGGAAACAAAGTTGGCATCACAATAACAACCGGAATTATGATTATTACATATTTCACTCCAATCGTCCATTGTCTGTGTTCGGAAATCACTCAAAGTTAGGCAGTCCTGGATATCAAAAGTAAAATAGGTCGCTTTTGTCTTTCCGGGAAAATCATATCCATCTCCCCAGACGCTTTTTATCTTTTTAAAGCAATGCTTTTTTTTATGCTTTGCCAGAATGGCGTGAGCCGCCAGATAAAGTTTTGTTCCTGCAGACCACGAAAGGGGAATAACATAAGTGTCCTCTGTTATTGGTTTATTATATTTTCTTTTATAGGGGAACTTGCGAGGACGGGGATTCCCCTTCTTCTGTGGGATCCCGTCGAGAGAAACAGCGACAGACAGATGAGTTTTTTTCATCATCCAGCCGTCAATAGTAGTATATTGGACATAGAGATTGTTCTCATCATTCCAGACCTTGACCGATCCGACATTAATATGCCGGCCTGAATAAAGGATCACCTCTATGGGTTCGCCACAGATGGCGGGATTGTCCCCCGGGTCACCTGGAACGACTTTCCTGGTCAGACTATCTTCCAGATCAACATTAAACGGATTAGTATCTTTGCCGCAACCGGTAAAGAAAAGCCCCAGGGCCACTATGGATACTACGAAAAGAAATGCTCTTTTCATGGCCTCCTCATGTTTGGTGATTTATTTGACAAAAATAAGTATTATTACTGAAAAGTCAAGTAGTTTGCTGATCTTTCAAATTAAGAAGTTTTTCATAATATTTTGAAGATCCGGTCTGCAGGATCTCAATGATAATCTTTTCTGTTACAGGCCCGATCCCTTTTAATGACCTGAGCTCCTTGACCGAGGTTAGGGGTTTGTCAAGTTTTGATAGAGAGTAGGCGGCATATCCAAAAAGCGAAGGTTTTCCCAGCAGTTTTAAAAGATAATCAATATGCTCCAATAAAACAATGACACGATCATTCTCATCAAGAACGTTTTGAAATAAGACCGGCGGTATGCGGACAGGGACCTGCCATTTTTGAACGATATCTTTAAACGTGTCATGGATGGATTCGTAATACTTTTTATTTGCTTCGCCCCAGGGAGTGTGGTCATTATAGATCCGGTCATAGTGAGGAATGAGACCCGGATAATGCTCTTTCAGGGTCTCGTAAAAAAATTCTTTTTGTCTGCCCGGCTTTAAAGTCATGCCGCCAAAGATGATAAAATCAACCCCGGCCTCCTTTGCCTTTTTAATGGATTCTTCGAGCAAAGCCGGCGTATCCGTAATAAAAGGGATAACCGGCATCAGGAACATACCGCAGGAGAATCCCCGGGCTTTGAAAAAACTGATCGCTTCCAATCTTTTCTCAGGATCAGGCACACCCGGCTCAAATATACGGCTTATTTTACTATTCACCGAAGAAAAACTGAAACTGAGGATGACCTTTTTTTTCTTGTTGATCTGTTTTAAAATGTCAATGTCTCTTTTTACAAGTGTGGATTTGGTCAGGATGTGAACCGGGAAGTCACGGTCATGGATCAGTTCCAGTGCCCTCCGCGTCAATCCGTATTTTTCTTCAGCGGGATTATAACTGTCGCCGATGCCACCCCCAAGCATAATATATCCGGATCGCAAGGGTTTCCGTTTTCGGGAAGGATCCAACTCGTGTTTTAATATATCGATGGCGTTTATCTTGATAAAAACATCTTTACCAAATTCACCTTCTGTCTGGTATTTTTCATATCGGCCGTCACAATAAATACAGTTATGAGGGCAGCTTCTGTAAAGGTTCATTCCGTAACGGGACAGGAACCAGGAGTCTATCTTTTTATGCTTGCGCAGGATCGATCGGGCCTGTATTTCGTGAATTCTCATTTTATTAATGTTAGAACAAAATAAAACAATTTTCAAGAGATAAAAATATTTCAGCCACAGAGAACACAGAAATTTCGTTCATCGTTCATAGTTCTTAGTTCTTGGATTTTGGAACTATGAACTAATTTTATCAGTGTTAAAAATCTTGATTTTTAAAAAAAGCCTGTTATTTTCAAAAAAAGGGTTGTTATCCCGGGGAGGACATGATGCATCCGGAAGATACTGTCTTTATCCAGAGACTTTGTCAGATCATTGATGAAATGAATGAAAAAGCCCAGGCCTGCCGTGCTTTTGACCCTCTCTGTGAGGCTACTTACAGGATCAAAATATTTTATCCGACGGGTGAAGAATACGGTGAAGAAAAAAGTACAGAGGGGTATCATGTCGGACTTGATGTTTTTTATTCTTCAGGAGGAAGTATTGAAACGGCCATCGCCTTGAATGATAAATTTTCCTTTATCCTGGGAAAGGAAAAGATCACCCATATTGTTATTGAGTTTGAACATCAGCAGGAAGAGTTAGAGGATATGGAAAAAGGAGAGAAGGGATATGAGAATCTGGTTAAAAAAATATATAAATTCTGTGTTCGCGTTCTGCCTCAGGAACCAGAGATATAAGGGATGTTCTTATCAAAAAGGAAGCGATATACCTTAATTTTATTGGTCCTGGCGTGTGTCATCCTTTATTTTATCAGGGTTCATACTAAAAAACCTTACCGGATAATCTCCAGTGAACAAGGAACCAAGACTCTGGAACTAAAAGAGATTATAACGGTCAAGTTCCCTTTTTATGTTTTTTCCGGCAAACAGAGTGATTCTTCTTTTTTCCTTTCCGGATACATGGGAGATATACATGACCTGCAGGTCTTAAAAACAAAGGATCCTGAAACAGGGGGAAAAAGACTGAAAGTGATCTATAAAAGGGTCAGGAAGGACGGTGGAGGTTGGTGCGGTCTGTACTGGCAGTATCCTCCAAACAATTGGGGTGATGATGTGAAAGGGGGATATGATCTTCGCCAGGCCAGGTATTTATATTTCACAGCCCGGGGCGAAAGGGGTACAGAAAGAGCGGAATTCAAGATAGGGGGCATTCCCGGAAGATGGGGAGACTCGGATGAGGCTACCACAGGCATTATACAGCTTTCCAACAAAGCCAGGACTTATAGAATCGATCTAAGAAAAAAAGATCTAAAAAATATTATTGGCGGGTTCTGCTTTATGATAATGGAAAAATTTAATCCTGAAGGAGCGGTCTTTTACATACATGATATTTATTACTCGGATAGAACCTGCATAAAGAGATAAAATCACTTATTATTTTTTTCCGTGATCATGATTCCCACATATCCCTTTAATTCTCTGGCCACAGCCTTTAAGTGTTCCAGGGTACCCGGCTTCAAGGTGGTGGCCTGGGTCTCAAACCGGTCATCCACCTGCATCCCCTTTTTGGATGAAAATGGTGACCGCAGGATTTTTTTCAGATCCGGATCTACAATGTCCATTTTGTATTTCCCCTTTTCCCACTCCGCTGTTCCTGCATACTTTTCAGCACTCAAGGTAGAGCGGTCCAACTTGTAGAATTTTACTTTTAAATAATCCATTTCCCCCACGTTTTTTAAAACTCCGCTGACATATAAGAACAGACCTGTGGTGGCAAGCAGAAGAGTGATAAAAAATAATATATTTTTTTTCATAAATGTCCCATCCTGGTATTAAGAATCAGTCTTTCTGTAATATCTCCAGTTCCTTATTGATGATCACCTCTTTAGGAAGCCTTCGCATAAAAACAGGAGCCTGGCCTGTATAGGTGATGGAAGAGGCATCCGGAAGAACATATTCTTTACTTTGTATTTTATATGTTTTTAACGGGATTTCTTTTTTGGTGATCTTTCCATCATGAGTCGTATCATAAATATATGTATATTCTTTACCCTCTCTGGTGTATTTATATATGTCAGAGATCAATTCAAGTTTTTTCAAAAGGATATCACTTTTTCCTTCATTAAATTGCATCAGGGCTCTGGCATAAAAGTCTATTGTGTCAGAAGTATATCTGGCAAATGTTTCAGCCAGGTCTTCTTTGCGGCTTGTTTCAGCATAACTGGAGATGAAATCTCCCGTTCCTTTTTCAGATGCGTCCCAGAGACGGTCACGTTTAGCCAGCTGCTGTTTGTTGATAAAACCTGTATGCTCAAGAACATGAGCTGTCTCATGCATAAAAGTATTTATATATGATTCTTTATTCTTGTTATGATATTTATCAAGGTCATTGATGCATATAATACCTGAATCATCTTCCCATGTCCATCCTGACTGTTCCCCTTTTGGATCATAACCTTTTTCATCCATACTGATCACAGCGCGAACCGAAGAAGATATTTCTGAAGGGAAAACGTCAAGGCTTCGTCTGATCAATTCACTCTCATCAGGAGTCATTTGTTTATTTCCTGATACAATGAGAATCCCTTTTTCCATCCACAGGTTCCTGTTCTGTCCTGATAAATTCAATTTTATTGATACGGTGCTTTTTGACCCATCAATATCTTCACTTGCCTCTACAATATTCATGATATCATTCAGGACCATTTTAAAATCCACACCCTTATACCCGTGTTTTTTCATGGTCAAATAGATATCACAATATGAATCCAGATCATTCACATCACCATGTTCAGGGGTGATCGATCTGTAATCACCCCTTTTGGATACACTATCCTCCCTGGATTTTCTTTCCCTGATCTTCATTTCCTTGCCATGAAAGACTTCGTCTTCCACGTCTTTCAGGCTGGGAAAATCCTGTGATAAGAGCCTGTAAGGTGGCAGAGATGACAAGGGACTGAAAACTAAAATAAATAGTGACAGAGTAAACGTAAGGATGATTTTTCTATTCATGTATATATATTATACCTCATTATCATTTCTTTATCATGGAAAAATAGCCCAAAAAAATCAATTTACCAGATAAAAGATAATGAAATCTTCCAAGATATAACCGTCCTTTTTTAATGCACCTGATCTGATCCCTGATCTGTTTTAAGAAAAATCTGTTCTTTTTTTGATCATAATTGATAACAAGGACATCAAGATCTTTGAATTTTTTGCATTTCCCCCTTTCAAGAAAAAAGTATCCCCATTTCGTTTTAGAAAAAAGGATATTATAACCCGTGACCCTGTCCTTGTTATGGATAAAAGTTTTTCTGTGATCAAATCGCCTCAGGGAAGGGATAACGGTGAGCATGTCAACATAATATTCCCCGTGGATATCCCTGGAATGCGCTTTCCCGGCTTTTAGAAATAATTGGTCCAGATCTTTATTGTCTCTGGGAAATTCCATAATTTTGT
>JAFGFC010000116.1 GCA_016931325.1 Spirochaetota bacterium
CAAATATTTCTTTAAATATTCCGGACGAATTCTCTTTAATTCCGCGCGGGGGATGGCTGATAAAAGTTTCCATCCCAGATCCAGGGTAAAATCGATAGTGCGGTCTTCATCTTCACCCTGCTGTATATACTTTTGTTCAAAATCTTCCGCGAATCTAAAGTATACTCTATCTATATCAGAAAGCGCCGCTTCTCCCAGTATAACCTGCAGTTCTCTCGCCTCAATCCCTCTCGCATAAGCAGCGAACAGCTGGTTAAAAACATCACTGTGATCTTCTCTGGTCTTTCCTTCCCCTATCCCTTTATCCTTCAACCTTGAAAGAGACTGGAGAACATCAACAGGAGGATAAATACCTTTTTTATGCAATGAACGGCTTAGCACGATCTGTCCCTCTGTGATATATCCTGTCAGATCCGGTATAGGATGGGTCTTATCATCATCAGGCATGGTCAAGACCGGTATCTGTGTTATAGAACCCTTTTTCCCTTTTATCCTTCCAGCTCTTTCATAAATCGTGGCCAGGTCAGTATAAAGATAGCCGGGATAACCGCGTCGGCCGGGTATTTCTTTTCTCGCGGCTGAAACTTCTCTCAACGCTTCACAGTAATTGGTCATATCCGTTAAAATGACCAGAACATGCATTTCGAGATCAAAAGCCAAATACTCAGCCACCGTCAGGGCCATACGGGGTGTGGCAATACGCTCAATAGCGGGGTCATTTGCAAGATTGATAAAAAGGACAGTTCTTTCCAGGGCTCCTGTTCTTTTAAAATCCTCTGTAAAAAAATTGGCTTCACCATAAGTGATCCCCATGGCCGCAAAAACAACAGCAAAGTTCTCCTGTTTACCGAGTACCTTGGCCTGTCTGGCTATCTGGGCTGCCATCTGGTTATGGGGTAACCCTGAGCCTGAAAAAATAGGGAGCTTTTGCCCTCTTACCAGTGTGTTTAATCCATCAATGGTTGAAAATCCTGTCTGAATAAATTCTGAGGGATAATCCCTGGCAAACGGATTAATAGGAGCTCCATTTATATCCCGGCTCACCTCTGGAATAATAGCGGGCCCTTTATCTATGGGTCTGCCCTGACCATCAAAAACACGCCCTAAAATATCCCTGGAAAGATCGATCTCCACCCCCTTGCCTAAGAACCTCACTTTAGAAGAATAAATTTCCAATCCTCTGGGTTCCTGAAATAACTGGACCAGAGCTTTGTCATGATGTACTTCAAGCACCTTGCCTTTTCTTAATTCTCCTGTAGGCAATTCTATTTCTACCAGCTCTTCATATTTTGAGCCTTTTACATTTTCTACAAGCATAAGGGGTCCTGCGATCTCTGATACAGTAAAATATTCCTTAAGCATGTCTCTTCTCCTCTTCTAATTTTTCAAAAATCTTTTCCAGCTCCTTTTTTATCTTATCTATCTCATCCAGGTTATCTTCTTTAATAAATTTAGCCTGAGCGATTTTTTCTTTAACAGGCAACTGGCTTATATCATGGATGGCCACTTTATTCTCTATGGCCTTTTCAGCCAGATGATGAAATTTCAGGATCATCTCTATCATCTTATACTGTTTGGTAAACGAGGTATAGGTATCCACCGGATGAAAAGCATTCTGATGTAAAAAATCCTCCCGGATGGACCTGGCGGTTTCCATGATGAGCCTGTTTTCCTGTGACAGGGCCTCAAGACCTACCAGCCTGACTATTTCTTCTAACTCAGATTCTATCTGCAATATTCTCATGGCTTCCCGTAACAGATCTCTCCAATCTTCACTGAATTCCGTTCTATAAAATTCATCAAAGCTGTTTTCATACAGGGTATAACTGGTAAGCCAGTTGATCGCGGGGAAATGCCTCTTATAGGCCAGTTTATCTTCCAGGGACCAGAAAACCTTTACAACACGCAGAGTAGCCTGTACAACCGGGTCTGAAAGATCTCCTCCGGGAGGGGAGACAGCCCCGATAATGGTCAAAGCGCCTTCACGCTTATCCTTTCCCAGACATTCAATTCTACCGGCTCTTTCATAAAATTCTGCAATTCTTCTGCCAAGATAGGCGGGATAGCCTTCATCACCGGGCATTTCTTCCAGTCGGCCAGACATTTCCCGCATAGCCTCAGCCCATCTTGAAGTTGAATCAGCCATAACCGCAACGCTGTAACCCATATCTCTGAAATACTCCGCGATGGTAACACCGGTATAGACAGAGGCCTCTCTGGCCGCTACAGGCATATTGGAAGTATTAGCGATCAATACGGTTCTTTTCATAAGAGGTTCACCGGAACGCGGATCCTTCAATTCAGGAAATTCCATAAGTACATCCGTCATCTCATTGCCGCGTTCCCCGCATCCGATATAGACAATGATCTCGGCATCAGCCCATTTGGCCAGCTGATGCTGAATCACTGTTTTCCCGCTGCCGAAAGGACCGGGGACACAGGCCGTGCCCCCTTTGGCTACAGGGAAAAAAGCATCAATGACCCGCTGCCCTGTGATCAGGGGAATATAAGGGGGTTTTTTATTTTCATACAAACGGCTCTGTCTTACAGGCCAGCGTTGAACCATGCTGACATCATGGCTCTTGCCTTTTTCATCTTCAATGGTCGCGATCACATCTGTAATGGTAAAGCTCCCTTCTCTGATATTTTTTATCTTGCCTTTCAAGCCTATGGGGACCATAACCCTGTGTTTTACCAGTACGGTTTCTTTGACTTCCCCGAGGATATCTCCTTCCATTACCTGATCCTCTTTGGATTTCTTGGACTTGAAATCCCATTTCTTTTGAACATCAAGAGAAGCGACTTTTAAGCCACGCTTGATGGTATCTCCGCTCTTTTCCATCAATTTATCCAGAGGCCTCTGGATCCCATCAAAAATAGACTCGATCAATCCCGGACCGAGCTCTACAGAAAGGGGTTCCCCGGTTGTAACAACAGGGTCTCCCACACCCAGACCACCAGTTTCTTCATAGACCTGAATGGACGCCAGATTCCCCCTTAATTCCACGATCTCACCGATCAATTTTTCTTCCCCCACCTCAACCACATCATACATCCTTGCATTTTCTATATTTTCCGCAATAACAAGCGGGCCGGCTACTTTTATTATTCTGCCCTTCTTCATCTTCCCTCCTCTAACCAAGACGTTTATCGTTCATTGTTCATCGTTCATCGTTCTTCGATCAGGGGATTCCTGAAAACTCCCCTAAACAAAAAACCATGAACCATTGTCCGATGTTCCGGACGCGATGAACGAAATTTATTCCTTGAAAATGTCCACACCAATGGCCCTTTCAATCAATCCCTTGAGGCTTTTTACCCCTAAATTATGGAAATCAACCCCGTCAGTGACAGGAGTAATGACAGGAACTTGTTCCTGTAACACCCTTTGTGACTCATAGATCCGGTTGAATTCGGTAAAATATCTTTCACTTATAAATACGATCTCGTGTTTTTTTTCAAAAAGGATCTCGGTGATCAGATGATTCATCTTTTTATCTTCTGTTAAACGGTCCAGAGGATAGACTTCAAACCCGGCGGCCTTGAAGGGCAAGACCTCTTTTAAATCTCCTGCAATAGCGATCTTAGACATAGGTCTGTCTTATCATCTCCTTGATCTGATCAACAGAAAGCTTGCGTTGTTTTCCGTTTATAATGATCCTTAAATTTTTATACTCGGTTTCTTTCCCAAAAAGATATCCAAATATCGGTTCAACACCAAAAGTTAAAAGACGCGTGATCCTGGCTAAACTGTTCAGATAATTATCCTTTTCTACCTCAAAGGAATTCAAATTTTGATCTTTGATCCAGGCTTCAGCCGTTTTTTGGAGAACGGAGGCATATCGTTTTGATCTGAAGCGCAAAGCGATATCCTCAATTTTTTCCCTGTACAATTCTTCCAAAAATCTTTTTTTCAATGACCCGCAATGAAAATAAAATTGAGAAAAATAAGAAAAATCCTTTTTCATAAATTTAAAGCGCAACAAATTTTCAATATTTAAAAGATCCACATAATCATGAAAATAAACATTCAGATAATCGACCTCACTCTGCCGGATCTTTTTGAGTGAGAGTTCGAGAAAAAGTGTATCGATCATCTGGTCGATCCCTGACGGAGTGGACCGTTCCATGGCCTGCGCAATATAGTACCCGGCGATCTCTGAATCCATTTTATCAAACAGATGGTACCTTTTATTATTAACGATCTCCTGCAAGTCTTTCTGCGAGATCTTACCCAATGGATTAAACGGCAAAACGGGTGATTTTGGAGATTTCAGATAATTTTTCAGATTGTAACAATCTTCCTGTAACAGATAGAGATCAGAGAGGATATGATACCGTTCTTTTTTTTCTATCAGATGGGTCACCAGATCATAGGTCGTTTTTTTACTTTTCAGTATGGATTCTTCCAGATTCACACTGTACCCGTACTCGGCAATGGATTTGTAAATAGATTCTAAAGACCCCTCTGCCATTTGGTCAAAGATCGGCCGTGTTATCATCTTTGTTTCAAGGGCTTTGATCTTTCCCACTCCAAAAGAGAAAAGGGCATCATTTGTAAATTCAAAGGTCATCATTCTTTTTCCTTATAAAGGGCATTCACAACATCTTCTTTGCATCTTTCCCTGGCTTCACTCATCAGCGTTTCAATAGAACAGTTTATCCTGATCTTCCCCTGTTTGAGAATAAATCCCTTATCCATATCCGTTTTTTCGCCGGATATTTTCAGTTTTGTTTTTTCCCTTAATTTTGACTTCAAGTCCTGGTTAACTGACTCTATAAATGAGGCGGTTATGATATCCTCATCCTGTTTGCCAACAATGATCTCTTCATCACCTGTTTCAATATAGCTGATAATTTTATTTTTTATAAAATCAAGATACGCCTCTTTCGGCATATGATAGATCTTTTCCTTTACTTTGATGAAAATATTTTCTATGATCTTTTGTTTTTCTTCCAGAACCTTTTTCCTCATCTCCAGTTGAGCTATCTGAAAGGTCCTTTGTTTCAAATTCTCGGCTTCCCGTTCGATCATTTCCTCTGACTCCTGCTGGGTCTTCTTTAATTCCTTTTTCTTTTGACTCAGCAATTTGTCAGCCTGTTTTTTATATGACCCGATGATCTTTTCAGCTTCTTGTTCCGCGTCAGTGATTATTTTTTTAACAATATCTTCAACAGCCATAGGATTCCCTTTTAAAGGTTGATCCCGAACCATACAAGAAAGAACGAGATCAAAAGTCCCAGTACGGCATAAAACTCCACAAACACACCCATAACCAGGGCTTTACCGACATCGGAAGGTTGTTTGGCCGCCATTTCAATTCCTGCCGCACAGACTTTTCCCTGATGGATAGCCGAAACCAATCCGGCAAATCCGATAGGAGCCGCGGCCGCAAAGACATTCAAACCCTGAGCTATGGACAAAGAGGGTACAGTTCCCGTTAATATACCCAGTTTCATGATCACTAGAAATCCTATAACGAATCCGTATATCCCCTGTGTCCCGGGCAGAGCAATAAGCATAAGATATTTCCCGAAATTCTTGGGATCCTCACTCATCACTCCGGCCGCCACCTGACCGGCCAGGCCAATGCCTACAGCTGATCCGATCCCGGCCAGGACTACAGAAATGAAAATCCCCATCCCGGCAATAAAAAGTCCTATTGTCATAATATCCTCCTCAATTTAGTTATTAAACCATTAACATTAAAATTACTGTATTTTAATATATTTATATTCCCTTTTAAAGGGTCTGAATTCCGAACCGGAACCTTCATAGAATTTTCCAAAATATTCTACGAACTGCAATCTTGTCGTATGAATAAAACCCCCAAGGGAGTTAATAACTATATTAAATAAATGGCCGAATACAACAATAAATATTCCAAAGATGACCGCCATCGGGACTCCCACATACGGTATTTTCACGATCATCTGATACAGGATACCCACCACAACATTGATAACCAGTGCAATGACTCCGGTGGATAAAGCCAGCGCAAATAAACGGGAATAAGACAGGATATCACCAAAAATACTGGTAATGCCATAAAGGGAATAAGCCCCTTTTAAAAGACGAACCAGGATATTACCCTGCCGCGAGGTGAATACAAGTATGATGCAAGCCCCCGCTACCGGGAAGACCCATAAGAGTTTGATCTTTAACAGCATGGCGCTGATAATGCCGGATACGATCAAAAACCAGGCAAAAGGCGATGAAAAGGCTTCATAGTATCTTTTATCCTTTACATATAAAAACAATTTGATTATAATCCCTGTTAAAACCTGGACAGCCCCCAGAGCCAGAGTGGTAATAAAAAGGACCAATGGATTCTTTAATGGCTCTAAAAGAACCAGCCTGTCCCTGAATTCTTTTATAGCCCGGAAGGCCTTTGGTAATTTATCAAAATCGATCCCGAACCAGCCCCCTGTTATCGCTCCCACGATGATGGTAAATAATCCGGAGATGATGAGGACTTTCATCAATTTGACCGTTCCCTCTCCTTTTGTCTTTCTTAATTTGAAAAGTAAAAGTGCAGACAGGATCAACAGAACAAGTCCATAACCGGCATCCGTAAGGCAGATCCCAAAAAACAGGGCAAAAAAAGGAGCCAGCAAAGGGGTGGGGTCAACATCATCCGTACCGGGCACACCGAACAGCTTGGTTACCATTTCAAAAGGAGAAAAAACAGGATTGTTTTTCAAAGCGACCGGCGGGACCTCTCCGGGTTCAGGCAAAGAAAAACTTATATCTGTCTCTCTGTATTTCTTGTTCAATCCTTTAAGACGGTCTATGTCTTTTTCCTGTATCCAGCCTTTTAAAAGAAAGGTGCTCTGAGTGGCATAAAATTTTCTTTTTATCTCTTCTCTTTGAAAGACCATACCCCAGTAATCAACGCATATGAGAATATCATCAAAATATTCGGCATATTCCTTTAACTGCTCTTTGATATCTTCAATATGGGTTTCAAGATCCCTGATCTCATCTTTAAAAGAAGTCATGGTTTTATAGATGGTTCCTCTGACAAAGCTGAAATCCATGGCTGTCAATGGAAAAGCCTTCATCATCTCATTGATCGTTTCCTCGATCTGTTTAGCGTACATGAGAAAAAAATAAACATTATCTCTGGTGGAATGGATAATATTAAATGATGACAGGTTCACCCTTTCGATCTCTTTCTGAAAAGAAGATAATTTCTTTTTATTCATAATACCGAAAAAAGTATTCACATGTTCGAAATTCATCTGGTCAAACTCGACTTTGACCTTTTGCCACGGAGATAAAAGACTGATCATATTATAACAATAATCGATCCTGTTCTCGTGCTGCTGCATCTGTTGGTTAAATTTTTTTATCTTTTCAAGGATATTATATTTAAAACTTCTGGTTATCGTTTGATAATTTTCATCTGTATAAGATCTGGTTTTCTTTGCCTTTTTCGGTTTAAAGGGGTTTAAAAAATTAGCTGAATAATTCAAATCCTCGATCAGTTTGCTTATCCTTTGGAGTTTGGCCTGAAGCGTATCACTATCATTAAAGCCTGCTTCCTTTTCTGCCTCTTTTTCTATTTCGACGATCTCTAAAATTCCGGCTTTATGAAGATCAGAAATAAGCTTTTCTTTAACAGGGTTATGGCCCAAAATTGTGGCTTTAAACATTCTGGAGAGCACAAAGACTCCTTTAAAGAGAAATAATAAAATTATAGACTATTTTTTCAGACCGGGTCCGATGACTTTTGCTATCCTCTATTATTTTTTTGATCTCATCATCTGTCTTTTTCTTCAGTTTTTCGATCTCTTTTTGAGCTGATCTTAAAGCAAGATCATTCTGATCCCTGCGGTGCTCCTGTATCTTTTGCTTCAGTTCGATCTGTAATTTTTCACTTTTCACGGAGGCTTCTTTAACCAGATCCCTGCCCCTGGAGTGAGCCTGGTCAACAAGATCTTTTGCTTTTTCTTCCGCCTCTTTGATCAATTTAATATTTTCTGCAAACATGTCACCACTCCCGAAGTAAATTGAAATTTATAAAATAACAACTTGGATGTCAATAGATTTGAAAGGTCATGCCTCCACAAGAGTTATGGCCAAAGAGGCTATACCATTCTTGAAGACCACACCCTCTGTCCGTTTGCCTTTTATATTGACCTGCCGGGGGGAAATATTCATGACAGCCGATAATTTTTTTATCATCTTTGACTTGAAAAAACTTATTTTTGGCCTGTCTGCAATGATCACGGTATCCACATTGACAATGCGAAAACCGTCCTGTTCAATTTTTTTTATCACGCTTTCCAGCAAAAGCAGGCTTGAAATATTCTTATATTTTTTATCCGTATCCGGGAAAAGCATACCGATATCCGGCATTCCGCAGGCGCCCAGCAGGGCATCGATAATGGCATGGATCACGACATCCCCGTCAGAATGACCCTTCAGGCCTTTGAGGGAAGGGATCTTGATCCCGCCCAGATAAAGGGTTCTTCCTTTCACAAGGGGATGAACATCAAACCCTGTGCCGATCCTGAATCGGGAGGGAGACAATTTAGCCAGATCCTTTAAAAAAGTGATCTTTGTGTTTTCCTCATCTCCCGGAACAATACTCACCTTTTCTCCATAATGCTCCAATAAAGCCGCATCATCCGTCGCATAAAATCCTTCTTTACAAGCTTTCTGATAGGCATTCCATAAAAGAGAGAATAAAAAGATCTGGGGGGTTTGAACAAATCCTATCTCATCTCTGTTCAGGGTCTTTTGAACTATCTTCTCTTTCGATATCCTTTTGATCGTGTCCCTTGAAATCAGGGCAGGGACAGCGGCATTGTATTGTAACGCCTTTTTAAATACTCTCTGTATCAGAGAAAGGTTTACATTCACCCTGGCCCCATCATGGATGCCTATAAAAAGATCCTTTTTGAAATTCTTATTCACCCACCGCAAAGCGTTATAAACTGAATCCTGTCTTTTCTCTCCTCCCGGTATAACAGCAACTATCTTGGAATAACCATTCTCTTCGATGATTTTTTTAAAAGCCGGGATCTCTCTCTTCTTTGAAACAAGGACTATTTTATTCACCACTTTCGATCCCTGTAACGTATCCAGCGTTAAACAGATAAGTGGCCTGCCTTTGATCGGGTACAGCATCTTATTCTTCTTGAAGCCAAAACGTTTCCCTGAACCGGCGGCCACAACGATGAAAGTGCATTGTTTCATCTCTTCCTCTTTAAATAATCAATACCCGTATCTTTTGACGCTGACTGCAGCATCTTCCTGGCTATCCGGTTGGCTTTATGATACAATTCCTCTGTATCCAGACCGACTATGCTCTTGTTCTCCACCACAATCTTGCCGTTTATAATGGTATAGCAGGCTATATCTGACTCGCCGGCAAAAAGCAGACTTGAGGCGGGATCAAAGCATCCCGCATACCCGATACCATCGATCTGAAAAATCGCCAGATCCGCTGCCTTGCCTTTTTCAATGGATCCGGACTGCTCAAAACCCAGGATCCTGGATCCATGACAACAGGCCATTTCAAACACGCGCTCGGCCGGCATGCTGTCCACACCGGATTTGATCCTGTGGACAAGCAGGGCCTGCTTCATTTCCCTCAATATACTGGAAGAATCATTCGAAGCTGACCCGTCTACCGCCAACCCTACGGGAACATTATTATCGATCATTTTGGCCACAGGAGCAATGCCTGATCCCAACCTCAGGTTGGATACAGGACAATGCGCCACTCCTGTTCCTGTCTTTCCTAAAAGCCTGATCTCCTCGTCTTTCAGATGTATACAATGAGCATACCAGAAATTCTCTCCCAGCCAGTCCAACTCGGCCATATATTCCACAGGCCTTTTGCCAAAATTCTTCAAGCAGTATTTTTCTTCATCCAGAGTCTCTGCAATATGGGTATGACATTTTACCCTGTATTCCTTGCCGAACCGGGCGGTCTGTTCAAGCAGCTCTTTTGTCACAGAAAAGGGGGAACACGGGCCCAGCCCTATTTTTAACATGGAGAATTTCGAGCTGTCGTGATATTTTTTTATTAGCCTCTCGTAATCCTGCAAGATCTTATCTTCGCTTTGAATAACATCATCAGGAGGAAGACCTCCTGATGAACGGCCGCAGCTCATCCCCCCTCTTGTGGGAATAAACCTGATACCTATCTCGCGGGCGGCTTGTATCTCATGGTCGATGAGATCTTTCGGTTGATCCTTGGGGAACAGATAGAACTGATCCGTGGTGGCGGTACATCCGGTCAACACAAGTTCACTTAAAGCCACAAGAGCGGATATATAGACCGCTTCAGGAGTCAAATGGCGCCATATCTCATAAAGCCCGGTAAGCCAGTCGAAGAGTTTGGCATCCTCTAAAGCCGGGATGCAACGGGTCAGGGTCTGATAAAAATGATGATGTGTGTTCACAAAGCCGGGATAAACCACCATGCCAGAGGCCTTGATGGTCCTGATCGCCTTCTTTTTCAAATTCCTGCCTATGTCTTTTATCTCACACCCTTCAATATAGATATCACCGTTTTTTATCTGCCTTTTGCCTTTATCCATGGTAACGATCATATCAGCATTCTTGATTAAAATTGAACTCATTGTTAATATCCTCTTCTTGACCTTCCCTCAGAGGCCGAGCCTGAAGGCTCGGCTATGAACTGTTTTTAACTTTTATGATCTCAGCCATGATCGAAACAGCGATCTCTTCCGGTTCCTTGGAGTTAATGGGCAACCCGACAGGGGAATGGACAGAGCTGACCAGTTTCTCATTTAATCCCATTCTCTTTAATTTTTCCTTTACCTGGGCTGATTTTTTCCTGCTCCCGATCATGCCAATGTATCCAAGCTTTATCTTCCTCTTCAAAATATTCTTTACGATCACCTCATCTGTGGCATGAGAGGCCGTGACGATAACAACAAAGGCCGGGGCCCTGAAATTGATCTGGCGGGAAATTTTACCGTAGGAGGACATGACGAGTTCAGCATCAGAAAAAAAATCCTTGTCCATATACTCTTTTCTGTCATCGATCACGGTAACATGAAAGTGACTCATCTGCCCCAGCTGATAAAGGGCTTTGCCAATATGGCCGGCTCCAAATATATACATGTTGGGTTTTATCTTCAAAGGCTCTATAAAAAATTCCATCCATCCGCCGCAGATCATTTTTGTATGGCTATTTTTAGCACCTTCCATGGTGTAGCGGACAACTCTGTGGTTCTTTGATTTTATCGTTTCTCTGGCATCTTTGATCAATCTCTTCTCTACAGCCCCGCCCCCAATGGTATTGATCACGGTTCCATCCTGGAGAATGAGCATCTTGGAGCCCGGCCTCTGGGGGGTGGAACCACCTGTATTGATCACAGTCACCAGAGCCGCTTTTTTCCCCTGCTTTTCACAATCAAGGATCTCCCTGTAGATATTGTCTGATTTTTTTAATTTGATCATACAGCCCCCGCCAACGTTTCAAGATCCTGTTTTCTGTCTATATCGGCCAGAATGAATCTATCTCTGACATTTACATATTCCACCCGGGAAGTAAATTGTTGCACCACCCACCGCGCTCCCTGATCCAGGGGCGCTCTTAAAAGTGCGTCTTTCAGATCTTCCGGAAAAATCACAGGATGCCCTTTTTTTTTCTTGCAGACCGGGATGATAATATTTTTCGACCCTGATCTGATAAACTGATCGATCATTTTTATGTATGTTCCTTTCCTGACAAAAGGATGGTCAACAAGCGACACAAGAAAGCCCTTGCAGGAAGAACAGTATTTCAGACATTCCTGAAGAGTGGACAGTTGCCCTCTGGCAGGATCAGGATTGATCACGATCTTCATTTTAGAATAGCCGGCACCCAGGGAACGAGCGATGACCTTGTGATTATATCCCAGCCCCAGCATGATCTCTGACACAGCGTCTAACTCTTCCAGAACGTCTAAAATGATCTCCACAAAGCTTTTTCCCTTTATCTTATGGAGCGGTTTTATGTCACCAAAACGTCTGGACTCGCCGGCCGCAAGAATGATCGCACTCAGCATGTCTTAAATATATTGTTAATTGTTGGCAAAGTCAAAATGTATTCAACATTAGGGGATTCTCAAGTACTGAATTCTTTTTATAATCTCATTGTTATGGCTATACAATTATCCGATAATGTGTCCCTCATATTCTCCGGAAGATGCCCTAAATCATCTGCTAAATGGTCATAGACAGTACAGCGATTTAAAGAAGGGATTTTAAATAAAGAATCTTTGGCGATCAACTTTATCTTTTTAAACATTTCATGCTGATCTCTCATAATCTTGTATTCTTCTGACCACCTGCAAAACTCACATTGATTTTTTTTTGATCCCGTACAGTAAGGATGTCCGTATACATCAACGTACAAATATTGACATTTTTGATTGCTCATATTTTTCCTCCTTTTTTATCTCTCTTACTATATACAAATAAAATTTTTATTTTTTCCACAAAAATGGTAATTCCTTGACTTTTCTCAACGCATGAATTATATTAGTTTTCCTCATGTACATTCTGGGCATCAATATAGGACGAAATACTTCGGCAGCGCTTGTCAAGGACGGCCTGCTTATAGCCTGTGCTGAAGAAGAACGGTTCATCCGTGAAAAAGGGACGGATAAATTCCCCCGTCACGCCATTCAATTTTGCCTTGATTATGAGAACCTGTCGCTGGCGGATATCGATTATATCACCTATTCTTATGATCTCTCGATCGGGGTTTTCCGTTTGTTCCTGCATTTTTTACGTTATTTTCCC
>JAFGFC010000117.1 GCA_016931325.1 Spirochaetota bacterium
ATATAGGCATAGAGAAAGGGTTTGAGGCTTGAACCGGGTTGACGAAGGGATAAAGCGCCGTTCACCTGACCGTCATCATCCCTGTTATAATAATCGGCTGACCCGACCATACATACAATGTCGCCGGTAGTGGCATCCAGGACCACGCAGGCTGCGTTATTGACATTATTGCCTCTCAGGGTATCCAGATGGTTGTTCAGGATACTTTCGACTTTTTTCTGGATCGAATAATCCAGAGTGGTCCTGACTTCCAGCACATTTTCAAGGTTCAGCCGGCTCAGTTTGTTTTTTATATAGAAACAGAAATGGGGGGCACGAAAAGGTTTGGTAAATTTTACCAGGCTCACTTTCTCCTCCCGGGAAAGAGAATATTTTTCTTTTGAGATATATCCGTTCTCCAGCATTTGTTTCAGGATATATCTCCTTCGCTCGTCAACTATTTTATATTTTTTATAAGGATTATAGATGGTACCGGATTTCAGGATAGAGACCAGAAAAGCTGATTCTGAAACGGAGAGTTGTTTAACAGGTTTCCCGAAGTAAGTCTGGCTGGCCACACCGATGCCGTAAAGATTATTACCGAAGAAAGCCCTGTTCAAATAAGCTGTCAGAATCTCCTGTTTGGAAAAATGATATTCCAGCCTCAGGGCCAGAAACGATTCAATGATCTTGTTGAAAAAATTTCTCGGCCGGCCATAAATGATCCTGACCAGCTGCTGGGAGATGGTGGACCCGCCGGATACGATCCTTAGATTCCTGATATTATCTTTAAACGCCCTTGCCACAGCCAGAAGATCGATCCCTTTATGGGAAAAGTATCGTTTATCCTCAGCCGCTAACAGGGCTTTGATCAAATGATCAGGCAGATCAGAAAAAGAAACGGGTTGATAGAATCCCCCCTTCTCCGGGTATAAACGGGAAAGGACAATGCTTTTCCTGTCACGGATGATGAGAACATTCTTGATGGCAAAATTCAGTTCAGCTCGAGGGATCGGTTTTTTCAGGTAAAACCATATAGTGGTTATCAGGCTGATACATGCCAGGCCTGACAGGATGATGATTCTATTTAACCGTGACATACTGTTGACCATAATAGCCAAAGACATCCGGGTCATACATCTCTTCGACTTTTGTCGGGGGTAACAGATATTTCCCCGGTGTAACGGCCCTTACAACAAATCGATAGGTATGGTCACCGTGGTAAAGGCTGTCAGCAAAGACCAGGACTTTGTCCTCATAATTTTCTGTATGGTTGAATGATCCCCACCATCTGTCAGTGGTTTTCAGGCCCTTGTATTTATCCTGAGATTCGGTCTGGAAAGAGAGATTGATGATCCTGAACCCGGCCGGGATGGGGTCATCAAGAACAACAAAATGCCGTTCCTGTTTGGTGTTTACCTTCAAGACCACCACATAATCTTTGCCTGATTCAAAGACGGGATCTTCCACTTTTTTACCGTCCAGTGTCTCATACCATTTTTCAACTTTCATCCCTTCATCCCGGGACTTTAAGAGCTCTTTCGGCGCGTATTTCAAACGCAGGCCATAGTAGAGCCGGCCCTGGCCCTGACGTTGCATGACGGCTTTCAGTTCTTTGCCACGTTCAAATTTATCAAAATCAAAATTTTTGAGCACAGAAGGATCGGTTCTTGTCTTAAATGCCTGGCTTAACAGGCTCTTTCCTTCCACAAGAAAAGTGGCTTTGAAATCAGGTTTGTCCTTTTCATACAGTTTGAAATAATCGGTCATGGCATAAAAAGCAAAAACATTATCCTGAGTATTCAAATACTTTCCTTTTTTCCGGCTTCTGACCAGCCAGTTAACCACTTTATCATTAAGTGTATTCTCAATGCGGGTCTCCATAAAAGCCTGTAGAATAATAGAGGTGGCGCGGATACTGGAAGAATGGATCCACCACAGGCCTTCCATGTTCTCATCTTCAAAATGAGCGGTTGTGGAAGAGAGTTTCACTTTATTGAAAAGGATCTGGGTCACTTTTTCCATCTGTTTGGAGGAGTATTTGGTCAGATACATGGCTTTTAAAAGGCTGGCTTTTCCAAACAGAGGTATTTTTTCCACTTCATCCAAAAGCTTGTTGATAAGCGTGCGATTGGGTTTATTCCCTAACGCCAGAACATAAGCGATATAGGACTGAGAGGTGAGATGACAGTAATAATTGTAAGGTAAATTCTTATAACGGGAAATATATCGCGCATAATCGGAAAGATAATTCAAAGCCTTGTTCAGCATGGCCTGATCCACTTTATACCCTTCCTCTTTCGCCTTTAACAGGGCAAAACAGGCATAGGCGGTCAGCCAGGGTGAGTCCCAGTATTTGCTCGTCCAGTAGCAGAATCCTCCGTTATAGGCCTGGTAATTGGGCATCTCTTTGAACACATCATTGACCAGCCTGTCCAGTTCTTTTTCTGTATAGATGGTCAGGTTCAGATCAAGGATGAGCCTTTTTGACAGGATCACAGGGAGGATCTTGGACAATTTCTGCTCAAGGCATCCGTAAGGATATTCCAGCAGAAAGTCAATACCGCTTTTCAGACCGGAAAATGCTGTGGGAGAGAGGTATACCTGCAGATATCCGGCACCGGGGAATACCTCCTTCTCATCAGGAATAACGATCTTTTGCATATCCTCATTCTTATCAAAACTTTCAAAAAGGGCCACGCTTTCCGTGAGCCGCGGGGCTTTGACCTCAAAGGTCTTTTCCACAGCATCACTGTATTTATCCGCCCGGGCAGCGATCTTGACCTTGACTTTCCCCACCTGATCACAGTGAAAATCGAACCTGACATCGGCCGATTCTCCTTTTTTCACTTTGACCGTCTTTATTTTATCTCCTTTAATTTTAGCGTTTTCCACTTCAATGGCCATTCTTATCTGAGCGTCTTCTTCCGTATAATTATAGACAACCGCTCCGGCCTGGAACGTGTCGTCAACAATGGCGAACAAAGGCAGGGTGGTCTTGAGCATGAGATACTTTTTTACGATCACGTAATCCTCGCCTGAACCAAAATACGATTGTCTGGTCACCGGGGTGACCATAATGCGGAATGTTGTCAGATTATCAGGCATATTGAATTTTATCTTGGCCTGCCCGTTCTTATCTGTAACGATATCCGCTTTATAGAACGCGGTGGAGAGAAAAGTCTTGCGAAAACTAAAAAGGTCCATCTCCATATCGCCGTCTCTTTTTCTCATGGCTTTTTCTGATGGCGCGCCGCCGCCGCCGCGGTTCTCGCCTTTTTCACCATAATTCCTCTGACCGATGATATGGAGCCTGGTGTCAGAGGTGTTGACATTCAGCGACCTCGGCCCGTAAAAGGTGGAGAAGAAATCCGGTGTCTGATACCCGATCAAATTCAACACACCCACATCGCAGACAGCGACCATACATTCGGCTTCCACACCTTTGCCTTTTTTATCCTTTACTTTGAAATTTACTTCCAGAGGTTCACCGGGTTCCCTGGTCTTGTGGCTTTTTTCAATATCCACCTTGAGGCGCCGCTCTTCCGGTGAGACATTGAGCGCCACATAGCCGATCTTTAACGACGGTTTACCCAGGTCAGTTCCCCAGTTGGTAAAGGATTTATCTTCCACGCGTCCTTTTACCAGGGAGACACCGACAAAGACATTGGGCAGATAATCTTTCTCAATAGGTATTTTCACCACAGCGGCTGATCCCTTTATCTTTTTCACCCATTGTTTCAAAACGAATTCCCGTTCAACGGTCACCAGGGCCGTGCATTGATCATAAGGGGACTTGATAAGAACCTTGGCTTCATCTCCTGGTTTATAGTTCATCTTGTCAGCCACCAGCTCGATCCTGTCATCATCGCTCATGAGCCAGGGAGCATACCCTTCACCCACGGAATAGACATAATCGTCCGCTTTCACCTTGCATCCTTTTGAATCTTTTGACTCGGCTCTCAGATAATACATGCCGGTCTGTTCGGGTTTAAAGGAAAAGGTTTTTCCTTTTTTGGTTGTCTCGATCTCATCTTCCAGTACCAGTTTATCCACTTTCTGGCTCTGCCAGCTGTACCGGCCGCCGACCTCGGCCTTTCTCACGGACTCCCAATATCGTCTGTATACTTTTATCTTAACCTCATCATCCTCTCTTCTATTACCGTCAGGGTCAACCGTAATAATGGTGAATTCCGCCTTTTTCCCTTTTTCCACAAAATATTTTTCCCGTTTCAAGCCGATATAAAAGCGGCTGCCGTGAACCATAAGGCTTTTGCGGCTGCTCACCTGCTGCTGGTCTTCTCCGTAAACCGTGGCTTCCAGAGTGATATCAAAGGAATGGACATCTCCCTGCCATTTCAGATCAACAGGGATCTTTAATTCCCCTTTTTTGTCAAGAACCGTTGTCTCTGATCTCAATCGTTTTGACTGATAATAGTAGTATTCATCATCCAGCCATTTCATCTCTGTAAAATTGAATCCCTCATTCCCGGGAGGTCTGTAGGAGGTCTCATTGGCATTCACCACATAGTAGACTTTTTTATCGCTCATGGGCGCGCCGAACAGATACCATCCTGTCACATTGAATGTGGCTTTCTCATTCAGATAGTATTTTTTATCCTGGGCCCAAATTCTAACTTCATACTGAAGAGGCTGAAAGACCTCGACGCGGAAACTGCCGTATAGATTGACATACCCTTTCATGGGCTCGATCTTTTGCTCTTCTTTGGGCTTGATCTTGGAACGTTTATCCTCATCCTTTTTCTGGAATACCTGAACGGAATAGTATCCGGTAGGAGCATTCTCGGGTATTTTCAGATCGATGAAAAAAGAACCAAAACTGTTCAATTTTACTTTTCCCTGTTTCAGCTTGTTGCCTCTTGAATCTTTCACAATATAGTCCAGATCTTTCAGACTGGAGATTTTCCATTCCCCTTTGATCTTTTCACGCAATACCCCTTTCATGTGGACCTTTTCTCCGGGCCTGTAAAGGCCACGCTCGGTCCGTATCGCGCCCTGATAATCAGGATAGACGGGATTCATATTGTAGCTGATACCGAAACGCCAGGGATAGATACCTGTTCCCCATTCAGAATTGATGAACACAACATCTTTTCCCTTCTGGGCAAAGACCCATTGTCTCACCCCTTCCCATGTATACTGTTTTAATCCGAAATTGAGCCAGCCGGGAGTTTTCGCCATACCTTCCCTGTCGGTCTTGCCTTTCCATAGAACCTTATTATAATCATCTCTTATCTCTATGTCGGCTCCGCTGACAGGTTTTTCTGTTTTCAGGTCGGTTAAAAAGATCAAATTTCCTTCCGCAGAGAATTTAGCCGTCAGGCCCATATCCGTGACCTGAAGAAAGGACCTGTATTCCGGCTCATAATTATCGCAACCCTGCCTTCCCTTCAGTTCCAGGTTGATGAGCCCGTATTTCTGTTTCTTAAGGTATTTGTCGAGATACAGGGCCTTGAGCTGGTACTTGTTTTTCAATGTCTTGGGTTCATAGGCTTCGTCCATGTCAAATTTAAATTTATTGCCGTACTGTTTCGCATGCTTGTAGAGATGCTCCACTTTCCAGGGAATATAGAAATAATTTCTCCAGAGGCAATGCGGGATAATATCATCTTTATCCACCACTTTGGTCCTTATCACCATATTTTCAGGATTCCGCAGGGTGACGGGGAATTTCCGTCCCTCATAGGATTCTACAATACCCATGCCGGTCGGCATGGAGAAATACGGGGAATAGGAACCCACATCGATCTTTATAGTAATATCATTGTTCAGCTTCTGGCCGAAGATATCCTTGAGGTCCCTGGCCAGTTTTATCTCATAGCTCTTTTCCGGCTCAAATCCCAGGGTGAGGCAGAAGTCATGGGTGTTCCAGGTAGAATTTTCATAATCGTCCACCGGGAGTTTGATCTGTGGGTTGACCGTCATATTCTTGAAGAGTTCACGGTATTCCACCGGGTTAGTAAAAGGCAGGCTGAGGGCGTCACAGTAGTTCCAGCTGCATCGCTCCGGAAGGATCTTTTGATAGATTTCCCCTGTGAATTTAAAATCATAATAAGTATAAAAATAAATAAGACTTTTGTATTTGGTCCCCAGATGCCCTTCCAGAGCCGGGCAGCCCGGTTTGATATAGACCGTTATTTTAGAGCTTTTATTGAATTCACGCGTCGGCATTAAAACCAGGGCTGTTTTTTTATCAAAGCTCTGTCTTTCCCAGTAATACAGTTCATTGGTCTGGATATAACGGGTCCTGTAGGGAACATCCTGCCCGTCCTCTGTGATCGTGATATACTCAGAGGTGTTCAGCTTCATGGGCAGGTTGAAATAAAGGTAGACGTAACTGTCCAGCCTCACCCATTTCTGTTCATTATAGGGAGTGGACCGTGAAAGGGAAGGCCTCAGGGTCTCAAAGCTCCAGACATGATCAGTTTCCAGTTTATTCCCCTGAACAGAGGTTATACCTTTTTTCACAGTAACGGTTATTCTCGTGTTGACAGGGAATTTTTTATCAGGATAAAAGGCCAGGCTCCGCGTGCCGAGCCATTTGTACTTGCCCGTGGTGTCATAGCTCAGTTGAATAGGCCCTTCCTTGATCTCTTCATCCAGTTTTTTCAGGGCCACGACCGGTTCATTGAACGTAATCGTGATAGCCTCTGATTCCCTCACGCCTTCTGTTCCGCCGCGGGGAGAGACGGCGATCACTTTCAACTCTGATTTGGTCAGGGCCGTGTTAAAGAAATGCAGGCCGCTTAAAAAGACCAGAATAAGGCTGAATAGCAAAATAGCGACAAGATTAATGTTCTTTTTCATAATAAGACTCCTTGGAAATATATTATGGCTTTACAGTGATATTAGACTTGTCAATATAAAAAAAGTTCCCTTAAGTTTTAACGGAGGCATGTCTCTGACATGCCTCCGTTAAAATATTTTCATTTTAATTTTTCAGCCAGTTTAAAGTAGACAAGAATATAAGCGATCATGGCTGTGGGCATGGACCAGAACAGGCCGATCACCAGACCCAGAACACCCAAATAGCTGACCACCGCGGCTACAATAGAAAAGCCCAGAATGTCCCATTTGTTGCCCTGGGTGATCTTGGCGCTGGCTTTCAAGGATTCAATGGCCTTCATGTTCTTATCAATGATCAGGTAGGGGAAGAACATGTATTTAATTCCCCATATGATCGCCGGAAAGATAAGGAGGATCATGCCGGCCAGAACAATAAGGTAGTAGAGCAGACTGGCCCCGATGAATGATAAGAGATATTTTCCTCCGGAGAATAGATCGCCAAACGTGGTATCTTGCCCTTTCGCTTTTTTAAGAAAGATAATGACCAGACCTATTCCCAGCCAGTAAGAAAAAATGATATAGACCACCTGGCCTACAAACTGGATCTTTTGAAGTGGTTTTAGGTTGATCACGAAAGCCACGGCCACGATCAAAATAAAATAAACGATCAGGATGCCTAAAAAGAAGAAAAAATTCTTTTTAGTGATCTCCCATCCTTTTTTAATGGAATCTGAAATAAACATCACATCACCTCCCTTCATTAGCCAAGCCTTCAGGCTTGGCTAATTGGAATTTTTAACAGGCTCGCAATTTATTATAATTCTTATACAGTGTATTATTGATCCGTAATAATTCCTTTTTAATCTTTTCCGGTTCATTCGTTTTTTCCGGTTCGTTCTGAAAGACAGCATAAGGGACCTTTGTACGGTTGATCGTAAGAACATTTTTCTGCCGGCTTAATTTTTTCCAGTCATCGGTTCTGTACTTTTTCATTACCCGGTCAGGGACCGTATGAAAAAGGATACTGTCCTCAAGGTCAGGGTCATAGCGCCTTTTATTTTTCCGCAACGATTCTTCATAGGAAACATTGACATAATAAATAACGGTTCTGGAAAGGAGGCTTCTGTCAAGAAGGGATAAAGAGTCTTTGTATCCGTTCGTTCCTCCACGGGAGAATTCAATGAAAAGGGTGTTTCTTTTAAAAAAAAATTGTGTGTTATATTTTTCTTTAAACAGGGTATTGATATCGCTGATTAATTTTTTATAGACAGAGTTATTCTTGACGACATACCCCCCGATCTTGATCTTTAAAGTATCAAGGCGTTTTTTCGTCATTTTTTCCCTTCTGTCATCCATTTCGCCTCTTTTCCAGATGAACTTGAAATCATCGATCTCCACGATATGGGCTATATGGAACTTTTCGATTCTCTGTTCAATATCTATTTTTTTTAAATAATCAATGATCTCCGATTTCCCTGCTGCTGGTCGCCCCAGCAGAAGAACGATATCGAACTTGTCTCTCATCTTCCCAATTGTAATTAATTTGAAATAAAAGTCAAAGAAAAAAACATATTGTTAGATGTTTAAAACCTCGTGGTCGAATCCTATTCCTCCTTGTCCTGCGGACAATTCCTAGGGATGCGTTATATTTTCTTGATTTTATAAAAAATATCTTTATTGACCTGTTCGGGCAAGATCAGAAAGCTTTCCTCCATTGCTCTTAATATTTTATTGATCTGCACAATACGGATACCGAGTGCTTTGGACAATCCAGCAGCTGTTTCAGGTCTTCTCTTGAGGATCCCCAGAATCTGTGATTTCAGTTTAAGAGGGGCTGAGGCTTTTTGATAGACCACACCGCCTTTTCTGACAATGATGTCAACGGGAATACCTGTCTGGGAAAGGAATTGCTTGACCTGTTTCAATTCATTAAAAGGTAAGGCCCTGGCCTTTTTATCAGCCGGTGGCCTGTCTATGGTATTCAGCTGAACCCTGTCAGGTCTGATTCTCTCTACGGCCTTTTTTAATTTTTCTATTTCTCTCTGAGAGTCATTGATATCTTTCACGAAGAGTATCTCCAGCCATAATCTTCCGGTGAATTTTTTTTTAAATTTTGCCAGGGCAGAAATGATCTTATTGATCTTCAGACCCTTGCAGGGTTTGTTCACCTTTTCAAAGACCGCCTGGGTGGCGGCATCAAGAGAGGGGATGACAAGATCAGAGCGCATGACCGATTCGGCGACCTTGTCTGAAATAAGCAGGGTCCCGTTCGTGAGGATGGCCACAGGAACAGAGGTCATTTCCTTTATTTTTTCAATGAACCAGCTGATATCCAGGTTCAACAGGGGTTCACCGGAACCCGAAAAGGTGATATAATCAAGGGCCGGCTTTTGTGATAAAAAAAACTTTATCTCCCGTATCAGATCATCTTTCTTAACAAAAGATCTTCTTTCAAGGGTTTTATGGGTCGTTGGCCCGCATTCGCAGTAGATACAGTCCAGCGTGCAGGTTTTAAAAGGGATAATATCAATACCCAGTGATAGCCCCAGACGTCTTGACGGCACGGGCCCAAAAAGATATTTCATATCATTTTACCTATCAGGATCCAGTTCGTCAGTTTGCGGAAAAAATCAAAAAAGAAGTAAAAAATAAAAGAGAATCGACCGCTGATAAAAAGTATAATAAAAAGGACAACGATATAGGTCCTGGCCTTGTTCAGATAGAATTTCCATCGTATGGGAAGGAGCAGGTTCAGGATCCATGAGCCATCCAGGGGAGGGATGGGGATCAGGTTAAAAGCGGCAATGACCAGGTTCACAAAGATAAACCATACTCCGAAATATTTGATAAAGTTTATAAAGATCATGGAGTTGGCGATAAATGTGATCTTCAGGCCTAGACGGATGATAATGGCCATGACCAGAACATAGAGAAGATTGATCCCCGGGCCGGCCAGGGCCACTTTGAAACTGTCTTTATCAGGGTGCTTGAAATGAATGGGATTGATGGGGACAGGCTTGAATATGACAAGAGGAACAAATTTCAGATTCGTAAAAATATTAGCCAGAATAATGATAGCCGGCAAAAGGATGGTGCCGAACGGATCAATATGTTTAAGGGGATTGATCGTCAAGCGCCCGGCTTCTTTGGCGGTAGGATCCCCGAGACGGAACGCCGCATAGCCGTGGGCCAGTTCATGGGAAATAGCGGAAATAAAAAAGATAATAAACCAGATCAAAAGAAAGATGATATCTGTTAAAATAACTTACCTCCTCTGAAGTTTTTCCTCTGTTTCAGGATGATTCCTTAAATATTCTTCCAGTTCCTTATAATGGGCATCACTGTACCGGCTCATTTCAGCTTCGGTCAGGCCGTATTGACCGTAGAGCTCTTTTATCTTATTGTTCAGCTCTTCAATAACCTTTTTCGCATCTTCTTCAGAGGCAGAACCTAGCTGTTCACCATATTGCATGGTTAATTCATTGACCTTTATGCTGATAGTAAAAAATATTTCCGGATTTAATCGGTCTTCCATGGAGACTACCTGCTTGAAATCCTTGCCCTCCCCGGAAATATTCTTGTCCAGACGTATCTTCTTTTCCTTTTTGCCGCAGGTGGTGACAGATAGGATAACGATTAATAAAATAACGAATATTCTCATATTCAATTGATTTAAAAAATTATTCAAATTAAGGTTCATAGTCAAGAAGATTCGGATAGTTGGATTTTCATTATCAGGCGAGGATACTGTAAATTTTTTGAATCCGAAAAATTCAGTATCCGCGCCTTTAAACAAGGAAAATTCAGGTGTCCTCATGAAGGAGGCGAAGGGAGATACGGAATTTCTTTGACATGAAAATTAAATCTGTTATGTTCCTATCATGAGATCAAATGTCGTACGATCTATGGTCCTTATGCTCGTTACACTCTTCATGAATTGTGCCGGACCCTCTTCATCCCATCTTTTTCAGAGAACCTTTTTTAAATTTGATACCGTGGTGACGATCAAAATAACAGATAGATCTGTTGATGAAAAAAGTTTTCATGCCCTTATGAAAGAGGTTAAAAAGATACTGGATCATTATGATGAGATCTTTAATATGTATAATAAAAAAAGCAGCCTGTTCCGGATAACAAAATTCAAAGCCGGTCAGCAATACCCTCTGAACAGTGATATCTACCAGTTACTGAAAGAAGTAAAACGGTTCTACAAGCTGACAGAAGGATATTTTGATCCGACCATCGGCTCAGTGACACAGCTGTATGATTTCACCGGGGAAAGGAAGATGCCCTCCGGGGAAGATTTAAAGAAAGCCCTTGAAAAGGTGGGCATGGAGCATGTTGTTCTAATAGAGCCTCATTATGTCATTTTAAACAGAGCCCCTGTGCGGTTTGATCTGGGGGGGGCCGCCAAAGGGTACATTATCGATAAAATAGCCCGTTTCTTAAAAAATACGGAAATCAATGATTTTCTTATTAATATCGGCGGGGATATTTTTGTTTCAGGGGATAATCCTTATGGGAAAAAATGGAAGATCGGCCTGCAGGACCCGAGGAACAAAAGCCAAATAATCACCCAGTTCGATCTCACCGATTCTTCTGTTGTCTCCTCAGGAGATTATGAAAGATTTTTTATCTATAAAGGAAAGCGTTACCATCATATCATCGACCCCTTTACCGGATATCCGATAGACAATAATATTATCAGCGTTACGGTCGTAGCCGGGAACGCCCTCCTGGCTGATATCCTTTCGACCTCGGTTTTTTTACTGGGGAGAGAGAAAGGCATAGCCCTGTTAAAAAAGTTCAAGACAAAGTATGTCTTGATCGAAGAGACAGCGGATAAGGGTATGGAATTTTATTCTAATTTCCTTAAAATAAAAAAGGACAAAGGATTTTATTAAAAACGAAAAAACATGTTCTCTTTGCTGTCTATCTGAATGTAACGATCGTAACGCCGCTTCCGCCTTCATAATACGGCGCCTGTTCAAAGCCTTCAACAAAAGGCTGTCTGGAAAGATAAGCCGCCACCATCTCTTTTAACTTTCCGCCGCCTTTGCCGTGAACGATCTTTATTTTTTTTATTCCTTTTAAATACAGGATATCCAGCTCTTTCATCAACTTGAGCTCGGCCTCATCCCATCTCAGACGCCTCAAATAGATAACATCCTTTTTCATTGCTCCTTTTCTGATCCATCGGATTCTGTCCCCAATTTCTGTTTCACGATCTCGTTCACCATTTTTCCGTCCGCTTTCCCTTTAACCTGAGGCATTATTTTGCCCATCACCTTTCCCATATCTTTCATGGATTCCGCTTTTGTTTCCTCAATCACCTGATCCACGATCCTGGCCACCTCTTCTTTGCTCATCTGCTCGGGCATGTACTGCATAAGTATCTTTAATTCAGCCTCTTCTTCTTTGACCCTGTCCTCTTTACCTACTTTTTTGAATTCCTCAATGGATTCTTTGCGCCTATTAACAGCCCGCTGGATCACTTCCATGATCTGCTCTTCTTCGAGCTCTTCTCTTTCATTTTTGACCTCTTCGTTGGTGAGCTCGGTCTTGAGCATTTTCAATGCTCTTAAAGAATCCTCGTCTTTTTCTTTCATGGCTTTGTGTATCTTTTCATCCAGCTCTTTCTTCCAATTTTTCATGATTTACCTCCCTTTAACCTATTTCCCGAGCCTGAAGGCCCGGCTACAAAAATCAACCGGGGGGCCATTGCATGTTTCGGCCGCCCAGAAGATGAAAATGGATGTGAAAAACAGCCTGACCGGCTGCGGCATTGCAGTTAGCCACAACACGATAACCTTCCTGAGCGATCTTGTATTCTTTTGCCAGTTTGGTGATAACCGCCATAAGCCTTGATGTAATTGAAAAATCCTTTATATCATTCAAAGTGGGAATATGTTCTTTGGGGATAACCAGTACATGTACGGGGGCCTGAGCATTGATATCCTTAAAGGCCAGAACCTGCTCATCTTCATAAACAATGTCGGCCTTTATCTGTTTTTCGGCGATCTTGCAGAAAATACAATCACCCATGTTCTTATCCTCCTTGCAGTTTATTCATCAATTCAACAGGGTTATGCCAATCCGTTATTTTGATCTTTTCCTGAGTGCTGCTTTTCATATTCCTGATGGTCAGGGATTTTTCTTTTAATTCATCCTCACCCAGAATAACGGCATAATCCGCCTTCAGATTGTTAGCTTCATTCAACTGGGCTTTGAGACTCCTTCTGCTGAAACCGGACAGGGTCTTGATATCTTTTTGCCTTAAAAACATGACCAGGTCTAAAAAGACAGGGTCGGGTATATTTTCCATCAGGGTGACATAAACGGTTAATTCATTGTTTATATCTTTTAATTGACCTGATTCCTCCAGGACCAGAAGAAGCCGTTCAACTCCCGCGGCCGCTCCTACAGCGGGAGTGCTTTTCCCGCCCATCTGTTCCACCAGATAATCGTACCGGCCTCCCCCCAGAATGGCATTCTGAGATCCCAGTGATCCGGATGTGATCTCAAAGACCGTCTTTGTATAATAATCAAAACCCCTTACCAGTTTGGGGTCGATCTTATATGTTACATCAAGGGCATCAAGATGTTTCTTCAGGTTTTCAAAATGACCATGGCAATCATCTTTGAGAAAGTCAATGATAACAGGTGCTTTTTCATAAACTTTCCGGCAGTCGGGAACCTTGCAATCAAAAACCCTCAGGGGATTTTTTTCACTCCTGATCTTGCAGTCTTCGCACAGGTGCTGTTTTTTTGAATGGAGGAATTTTTTCAAGGCGATAAGATAATCTTTATTACAGGTACGGCATCCCACACTGTTAATGACAACATCCAGTTCATTCAAACCCATTTTCTGAAAAAGCTCTAAATTCATCTTGATCACCTCGGCATCCAGAAGGGGAGAATCGCTCCCTATCGCCTCTGTCCCGAACTGGGTAAATTGCCTGTACCGGCCTTTTTGAGGGCGTTCTGCCCTGAACATGGGACCGAAATAAAAGATCTTTTTTACCCCGGGTAAAAACGCCAGATTATTCTCAATGTAAGCCCGGATAATGCTGGCTGTTCCTTCCGGCCTCAGACAGATTTCACGTCCTTTTCTGTCCTGAAAGACAAACATTTCCTTCTGTACAATATCAGTAAAATCACCAATACTTCGTTTGAATAATTCACTGTATTCTATAATGGGTGTGACCATTTCCTGATAACCGTAACAGGTATACCGCTGTCTTACCAGACGGAATAATTGGTGCCATTTTTCACTTTCCGGGAACAGAATATCTTTTGTGCCTTTTACGACCGGGATATCACATCACCTCTTTTAATGTCAAGTACCTTGCGCTACGTTATGAAAAGATGAAAACGTATATCAAAGATATCTTGACAAAAAGTATAAAATCTAAAAATTTTGTCAATAAAATTCCTGAGAGAAACCACAGATAAACACTGATTCATTTTTTAATATTAGTTTTAGGTAATTCGATATTTTCATTTTAATATTTCCTATAATACCATTTAATAATCAAATTGAAGATATAACCATATAATTTGAAATTTTATTATCTGCGTGTATCTGTGTTAATCCGTGGTTACTTTTTCTTTCTTTTTGCGTATTGACTTTTTGAAATAAGTGATTATAATATAGGGGATGTAAGGTCCGCAGAATGGTTTTTCTTTGTTTATCGTTCTTCGTTTTTGGTTTTAGCTATGAACGATGAACGCTGGGCAACGGAATTGGAACATTTCTGCGGTCAATATTAATTCAGGAGGATGTAAAAATGATCGAAGGTACAGATGCCAATTTCGAAAAGGAAGTTTTAAAATCCGATTTGCTGGTTCTTGTTGATTTCTGGGCTGACTGGTGTATGCCCTGCAAGATGATCGCTCCGACTCTGGAAGAGATCGCCAAAGAACATGAGGGAAAATTAAAAGTCGTTAAGATGAACGTTGATGAGAATATGCAGACACCGCAATCTCTGGGAATAACCGGTATCCCGACACTTTTGTTATACAAAAATGGTGAGGTCGTGGAACGGATCGTCGGCGCGGTCCCCAAGTCTCATGTTGATCAGATCCTGAAGAATTATGTTTAAGGAAAGATAATGAGAATAAAAACAATATTGTTCTGCCTGCTGTTTTTTACCCTTTCCTTTAATTTCCTGCATGGGAAGGTGAAAAAAAGAAAAGCGCCTGATTTCAGTCTTTATGATCTGGATAAAAAGGTTCACAGGTTGTCGCAAAAAGAGTACAAGGGCAAGATCATGATCTTGAATTTTTTTGCCACATGGTGTCCGCCATGCCGTATGGAGATCCCGGACTTTGTTGAATTCTATAAAAAGAACGAGTCCAGGGATGTGAGACTTGTAGGCATATGTCTGGATGCCGATAACACCGCCAGGATAAAAAAATTTGTAAAAAACTATGAGATCAATTACCCTGTTCTGGTCGGTACCAGGAAAGTCGTTGAGGATTATGACGGAGTGAATGCCATTCCCACAACCTTTATTATTGATGACAAAGGGATGATCGTTGATAAAATCGTGGGATTTACCAGGAAGGAACTGTTACAGGCCAAGATCGATGATATGATCAAGATCAAAGAATCCCAAGATGGTAAAAAAAAGAAAAAAGAGTGAATATGAGATACCCTGGCGTTATTGAAAGTTACAAGGAGTATCTGCCTGTAACAGATAAAACTCCCATTATCTCACTGAACGAAGGAAATACCCCCCTTATCGAGCTGAGAACCATTCCCCGCAAACTCGGGATCGACCTGAAAATTTATATTAAACACGAAGGTCTTAATCCCACAGCGTCCTTTAAGGACAGAGGTATGACCGTAGCCATTTCCAAGGCTGTTGAAGAAGGATCCAAAGCCGTCATGTGCGCTTCTACCGGGAACACATCAGCTTCAGCGGCCGCTTATGCAGCGCGGGCGGGCCTGAAGGCTATCGTTATCATTCCCAAAAACGCTATCGCCCTTGGGAAACTCGTCCAGGCGTTGATACATAATGCCATGGTGTTTGCCTTAAAAGGCAATTTTGATGATGCGCTTGAGATCGTGCAGAAAATAACCTCCGAGTATCCTGTTACACTTGTCAATTCCATTAATCCTTACAGGCTGGAAGGTCAAAAGACCGCTGCGTTTGAGATCTGCGATTCACTGGGTTCGGCCCCGGATTATCATTGTATCCCGGTTGGGAATGCCGGAAATATCACTTCGTACTGGATGGGGTATACTCAATATTATGAAAAAAAGAAAATAAATAAAAAACCCCGAATGATGGGTTTTCAGGCCAAAGGGGCCGCCCCGATCGTTCATGACAGAGTGATCAAAGATCCCCAGACCGTGGCCACGGCTATAAAAATCGGGAATCCGGCCCGATGGAAGGATGCCGTAAAGGCTTTAAAAGAGTCCGGAGGATATATCAATATCGTGTCTGACGAGGAGATATTGAATACCTATACTCTTTTGGCACGTGAAGAAGGGATCTTCGTTGAGCCAGCTTCAGCCACTTCGTTAGCGGGATTGATAAAATATTATCCTGAGGGAATATTTGAAAAGGGAAAAACCGTCGTCTGCACCTGTACCGGTCATGGCCTGAAGGATCCTGATATGGCCATAAAATCTTCGAAAACACCGATCGTTGTGAAAAAAATTGATGAGATCTTGAAAATCATCGATTTTTAAGTTGTTTTTTTCAGGAGGTATTTGATGGCCACAAAAAAAGATATGGAAGAGAAAAAAGAGATTGAGACAAAGTTCTTTGTTCTTATCGGATTAATCGTATTCGTTGCTCTTTTAGGAGTTTTTATTTTATTTAAAACCCCGACAGCCGTTGCCCCTAAAAAAGAGGAATCTGACGATTTTAAAACTTTTCTGCCCCTCATCAGTAAAAATGGCATTGCTATTATCAATATTCAGGGAGTGATTCAGTTCGGCCAGAGTTCCTCTTTTTTCGGGATCCATGATTACGGTGCGGATCATATCATATCTAAAATAAGGCAGTATACAAAAGAAGACAAGGTAAAGGGGATCGTCTTGAGAATAAACAGTCCCGGCGGGACGATTGGCGCTGTTCAGGAGATATATGAAGCTGTTCTGGCGTTCAGGAAAAAGGGGAAAAAGGTCGTCACGTCGATGGGTGATATTGCGGCTTCAGGCGGTTACTACATTGCCGCTGCCTCAGACAAGATCGTGGCTAATCCGGGTACGATCACCGGGAGCATCGGTGTAATTATTATGTCTGCTTCCTTTGAAAAGTTATTTCAGAAGATCGGGATCAGCTATCGTGTTTTTAAAAGCGGTCGATATAAGGATATCCTTTCTTCCTATCGGGCCATGGCACCGGACGAAAGAGCCATAATTCAATCAGTGGTGGATGATGCTTATAACCAATTCTATGTGGCTGTTAAAAAAGGACGTAAACTTTCCGCAGCCAAAGTTAGCCAATATGGGGATGGCAGGATCTTTACAGGACGCCAGGGCGAGAAATGGGGTTTTATCGATCAGTTGGGCACTCTGGAAGATGCCATTCGTCTGGCGGGAAAGATTACAGGTCTGGGCGAAGATCCTTACATTATCAGAGAATATTACAACCCGTGGCAGAGGATCATCGGCTACATGATACAGAGGAAAACCCTGACAGAGAAGATATTCGAGCTCAAGGATGACAACCCTGTCCCGGTCTATTACCTCTATCAACCGTAATTTCGTTCATCGTTCTGTCCACAGGACGTCCTTTAGGACTGCCCGCAGGGCGGTTCATAGTTCTTTGTTTGTAAGAAAAAACTATGAACCAAGAACGGCGAACCATGAACGAGGATTAAAATATGGAATTATTATCTCAGGCTCCGGCCTTTTTTTATTATCTTATTTTTAAACCACGGATGGTGTTTGACTATCTTTATCGTTCCAGGGAAGAAGATCATGTCGGGATCGCTCTGGGAACGGCTTCCCTTGCCTTTGTTTTTGGTTTAATCGGGAAAGCCGTTGCGTTAAAAAAACAGCTCCTCATAACCTTTTTCATTGAAATAAACATTATTCCCTATATTGTGGGTTTTTTTGGGAACATCTTTCTGCTTTCCGCCATATGGTTCTTTGTGAAGAGCTTTATCGGTCAGTCGAAACAAAAAAAAGATCTTCAAAAAAACAGATCTCTTATCCTCTTCAAGTCCATCTGCTTTTCTTATTTTCCGCTTGTCTTTTCCCCGGTCTTTGCGATCCTTGCTCTGGCTATCAATACCGTCAATCCATCAGGTTTTTACTTTCTGTTCAGAATGATCCTCACGGGATGGGTTATCTATCTCCAGGTCATTATCTTAAAAACAGTATTTGCGATAAAAACCCTGCAGGCTTTTCTGATGTACATTTTACCTCTGGTAGCTCTGATCGCTTATTTTTTTATAAAGGTCTGGGTGTTTATATCATCTGTGACATTAAGTCTTTTTTAAGATATGCGGTATCACCGGGATAAAATGCAAAGTATCTGTAAGATGCAAAGTATCTGTAAGGATACGGAGTAGCGTAAGATGAAAAAACTGCATTGGTATATTATCAAAGAAATGTTACCGTCATTTTTTGTGGGCCTGGGATTTTTTACTTTTATCTTTATCCTTAATCCGATCCTTCGTCTGGTGGATCTTATCATTGTAAAACATGTTGATTTCTTTACTGTTCTTAAACTGTTCTTATTTTTATTACCTTCCACCATTGCTATCGTTATCCCCATGGCCACACTGGTAGCGGTCCTTATGGCGTTTGGCCGTCTCTCCAGTGATACAGAGGTGGTAGCGATGAAGGCCTGTGGAGTCAGCTATTATCATATTTTTTTACCTGTTATTCTTTTTGCCCTGTTCATGAGCATTTCCGGTTATGTTTTTAATGATTCGATCCTGCCATGGGGGAATTATGCTTTCAAGCAATTGTATAAAGAGATCGTTCAGAAGAAACCGCTGGCTGAAATTGATGAACACACACTGACACAGATAGGTTACAGGAAGGTGGGGATAGACAGGATCGATAAAAAGAACGATATCATGTATGGTATTGTAATTTTCGAGGAAGACAGCACGACAGGCGGGGTAAAGACCATCTCGGCAAAGACAGGCAAGTGGATCACCAGTACTGAAAAAAAAATATCGCAGAATCAGATGCTTCATGTTATGCGTCTCCAGCTCAATGACGGAATTATTCAACAGCCATCGGTCAATAATCTGGATGAATTCAGTAATATCCCTTTCAAGAAGATGATCATCAATTTTACAGAAATTATTGATTATTTTACGGATGTTGAAAAGGGCTCCAGGGAAAAGACGACAAAAGAGATAATGGCCGAAATAAAAAGTACGCAGGCCAGTGGGGCTAAACCCCATAAACTATGGGTGGAGTTTCACAAGCGATTCTCCATCCCCTTTGCCGCGCTGGCCTTTGTTCTTTTGGGAGCGCCTCTGGGGATCATCTCGAAAAGAAGCGGTAAAAGTGTGGCACTGGGCGAAAGCATTGTGATCATTATCCTGTATTATTTGCTTTATACTCTGGGAGAAAGCCTTGGCCGGGAAGGAAAACTGGATGCGTTATTAGCCTTATGGATACCCAATGTTCTCTTTTCCCTGGCCGGGATCGGTTATATATACAGGATCTCAAAGACATGATCGTTATTATAAATTACAGATCACAGATTTCAAATTCAAGATTAGATCATTGGAAGATTGTCAAAACCCTCATGGGCAGACCTTTAACACAATTTAAAAAATATCAATGAACATACTACAGGTTATCGCTTCAGGCGGACTGGGCGGCCGGGAGATGCAACCCGTTAAGCTGGCCGAAATGATGAGAGAAAAGGGGCATAATACTTATCTGCTTGTCAGGAAGGGATCTCTGTCTATCCCCCTTATTAAAGAAAAGGGGTTGCCATACGATGAATTAAAGATGGACGGGTATCTCAACTTTCGCTCCCTTATCCCTCTGGCAAAAATATTAAAAGAAAAAAAAATCGATGTTATTCATACCCATATTTCCAGATCTCTGTTGTTCCTTCATCTCGCCAGAATTCTCAGCAAAAGAAAAATAAAACTGATCTTTACTCAACGGATGGGAATGAATGTTAAAAAGGATGATATTTATCATTGGTTCATCTTTAACCGGGTGGATCAGATCATATCGGTGTCAGAATACGTAAAGGCAAGGTTTTTAAAAGCGGCCCCCTTTTTAAAAGATAAGATAAAAGTGGTTTACAATGGGATAGGCAGAAAGGAAGAAAAGGTCACTTTTAAAGAAAAGAAAAGATTTCAAAAAGAGTTCGGATTAAAAAAAAGAACAGTCAAGATCGGTCTGGTGGCCCAGTTGAATGCAGGGAAAGGACACATGTGGACCATCCGTGCCGCTAAACTTTTAAAAGAAAAATATAAATATGAAAATTTCAAGATCTTTTTTGTAGGCAAAGGGGAATGGACTGATTCTATAAAAGATTTTGCCAGGACCCATGACATAGCAAGCAAGGTGATCTTTGCCGGATTCAGATGGGATGTGGATTATTTTTACAGGAATTTTGATATAGCCCTTATCCCCTCAAAATCCGAAGCCGGCGGTAATGTGATCATTGAAGCGATGGCTTTTGGAAAGCCGGTCATATGCTCGGATACAGGTTATTTCCCTGAAGTGATAGAGTCAGGCATAAACGGCCTTATGGTCCGGTATGATGACACGCTGTCGCTGACAGAAGCCATGTACCAATTGATAAAGAACGCATCATGGCGCAAGAAACTGGGTAAAAAAGCACGGGAAACCGTACAGAAAAAATTCCTTTATGACAATACAGTGAAGAATTATATCAGGATCTATACAGAGACGGCGGGGAAATAGTGAATTTCTCCCGGCTATAACCTGCTTCTCTTTCTTTGTGTTTTTCTTTAATGCCTTATTCCGCTTATAAAGAAATAGATACCGAACAGAGCAAGAAAGATACCACACCCCAGTAAGATCATGTGATAGATCTTTTCGCTGACGAACTGTTTACCCTTCCCGAAAAAGAAAGAAACAAGAGAATACCATAAAAGATCAGCTAAAATATGGCCTGAGAAAAAGGCGGACACTCCCCAGAATTTATAAGGGATTGATTTCATAACATAAGCCAGGCCAATGGTTACCCACCAGATGGTCCAGTAGGGATTGGAAAGGCTGACAAGAATCCCTCCGATAACAGGATGACCGGCGATTTTTACCCGAGATGATCCATCCTTTTTTAAATTTGTTTTTTTAAAGGTTTTTATAAAATGGTAACCCATGGTGATAAGGATCATCCCTCCTGCCAGGAAGATGATCCTTATCAAAAGGTCATTCTGAAGAAATTGTCCCATGCCAAAGATTATCCCCAGAAGAAGTACGATCTCCAGGACCATGTGGCCCAGAATGACCAGAGGTCCGGCCCAGAATCCTTTTTTCAGGGAGTAAGCAATGGTCACGGTTAAAAGGGGTCCCGGCATGAGAGCGCCGGACAAGGCCACGAAAAAGGATGTTATAAAAATTGCTCCTATGCTCATCTGAAAAAAGTAATATATTCCAATAATGATGTCAATTTTTAATATGCGACACATCAGGAGTATTATAAAACTTAGAACCTGGTACATAGTACCTAAAAAGGGTTGCCTTTTAAAATAGCGACAGTATATTATCACTTGATCATGAGGCAGAGAAGTTTTTTACCTTTTTTTATTTATGTTTTTTTAATGGTTATGTTTTTGATCCTGGTTCGTTTTATAAGCGTGATATTGGCTTTAGCGTTCAGGGTTATCCCTTATATCTTCAGGTTCTGGTATATTTTCTTATTTGCGGCTCTTTTGATCTATTTTATTGTAAAATGGCGAAGAAGGCTTAAAAAAGTCAAAAAGATCCCTGAAGACAGATCAACCATCGAGATACACGAATACAAAATACATTGAAAGAGATTACGGTTAAAACACCCGCAAAGGTCAATCTGTTCCTTGATGTTTTAGCACGGGAAAACAATGGTTTTCACAGTCTGATTACCCTTTTTCAGGCTATCCGGATCTTTGATATCATCAGGATCTTTCCCTCCAGAAAGAATGATTTAACACTAAAACCGGACGATATTGTCATTGAGCACAATATTGCATGGGATGTCATTGACAGGATAAAGAGAATTAGAAAACTGGACACTTATTTCAAGATCACCATAGAGAAAAATATTCCTATGGGAGCGGGTCTGGGCGGCGGAAGTTCCAATGCCTGCGGTGTTCTTCTGGGGATCGATCATCTTTTAGATCTGAAACTGACTCATGAGGAAAAACTGCATATTATGAGGGCTGTGGGGTCTGATACGGCCTTTTTTCTCAAGGGGGGTATGCAATTTGGCATGCATTTCGGGGAAATGCTTGATGTGATCGAGTATCCACTCATCTATTCGATCGTTCTGGTCTATCCGGGTATAGCTATTTCAACCCGGCAGGCCTATCAGGCGTTGGAATCTGTTATGTTTCGCAAGGGTGAGAAGAAGCTCAAAGCCATTATACGGTCTTTGGAAGAAAAAAATCTTGACTATTTGATTGATAATTTATATAATATTTTTGAGGAGATAGAATACCAACAATATTCAATTTTGCCGGAAATTAAGAAGAGGCTTAAGGGAGAAGGTGCGGATAATGCACTTTTAAGCGGAACCGGTGCCACTGTGTATGGAATTTTTAAAGATACAGAGAGAGCCAAAAAGGCATTTAAAAAAATGGAAAAAGAATATGATAAGGTCTTTTTAACTCAACCCTGGAACCAGGGTGTTATTTTATGCTAAAGGAGGCACTAGAACAATGGAGATTACAGATATCAGGATTAAAAAGGTTGAAAAAGAAGGAAACCTTCTGGGATATGCATCGGTAACATTCGATGATGTTTTTGTGGTGCATAATATCCGTGTCATGAGTGGCCGGAATGGAAATTACATTATGATGCCTAATAGAAAGGTAAAAAGTGGTGAATTCAAGGATATCGCTCATCCCATTAATACTGATTTCCGCCGCAAAATGGAAAGCTCTATTTTAGAAGCTTACGATTCTTTAGAATAAATATAAAGATTTGGGGTGTAGCCAAATTGGCAAGGCAGCGGCCTTTGGAGCCGCCATCTGGAGGTTCGAATCCTCCCGCCCCAGTATATGTTCATCAGCGGAAATGTTCCCTTTTGGGTCTTTTCTTTCAGGGGGTTTGATAAATGCTAAATAAAAATAGGATATTTTTTATTCTATTCTTCCCTTTTTTATTTTTTCAATTATCCCATCCTGTTTACAGTTCCTTCGGGTCTGAAGAAGATGAAAAAATCATCGTGGACTATGTGACCAAGATCATGAAGGTGGACCTGAAACCTTCTGAATACAGTAAAAAACTGCCCCGCATCAAATGCAGAAAAGATACAGAAGGGTGGAAGATGTATGTTGATAATAAGACCTACTTTATCAGGGGTTTTTGCTATTCCCCTGTGCCGATCGGGTTTCGCTATGATTGGAATATTGAAAAAAGTCCCAACCGTGAGAATATTTTTGCCATGGATTTTTCCCTCATGCAGACGATCAATGCGAATACGGTCAGACTTTACAATCTCTGGCCGGTAGCATGGCTTGAGAAGATATACAAGGAATATGGGATACGATTTGTCATATCCATAGGATTTGGCCAGTATGGGGTTAACGTGAAAGGGAAATGGGTCCCCACTCCCAATTATGCCAATAACCAGCACAGAAAGGCGATTATTAAAGAAATGGTCGAGATCATCCTTAAATACAGGAATTCTCCTGCGGTCCTGTTATATGTTCTTGGACATGAGAATAATTATACGTTCAACTGGGAAGTACAGGAGCTGGGAGCGTTCGTCCGCAGCAAAAAACATTTTGCCTTTGCCAAAGCCTTTTATTCTCTGGCCAATATCGGGGCCAAGATAGCTCACAGGCTTGATCCCAACCATCCTGTTGCCCTGGGAAACGGAGATCTGCAGTATATCGATATCATAAACAAGGAGTGTCCCCAGATCGATATTATCGCTCCCAATGTTTATAGAGGAAAAAGTTTCAATTCCTTCTTTGAAGATGTAAAGGTCAAGATGGATAAACCGCTTTACATTAAAGAACTGGGTTGTGATGCGATGAATTCGCTGACGGAAGAAGAGGATAATTCTTCTCAGGCGGAATACATACAGAATCAATGGCAGGAGATCTACACGAATTCAGGAAAAAGAGGGACGGCTAATTGCATTGGTGGAACTCATTTTGAGTTTTTGGACGAGTGGTGGAAAAGTGACGAATATAACCGGCCGACCTGGGATGTTCATGACATCACCGCCTCCTGGCCCTCCGAAGGATATATCTTTGACAGCGAGGCCGGTAACAATATGTCAGAAGAGTGGTTCGGGGTTGTCAGACAGGAACCCAATGTCGTCAACGGAGTCAATGAGAGAGCGCCCCGGCCTGCTTTTTATATCCTCAAGGAAATATGGAAAAAAGTTCCATATTGATAGAAAATAAAATCAAAGGGTATTGCGATTGTTATGGGAATGAATAAAAGATGTTTTGTTCTCCTCTCCTTGATCTTTTCCTTGCTTTTTGTTCTCTCCTTGAAAAAGCCGCTTCCTGAAAAAAAGCTTTTTAGAAAGATCATCATCTCATATAAACATAAGTCATATAAAAACTGCATAAAATACAGTGGGCAATATATAAGGATGTATCCAAAAGGAGAGAACATTATTATGGTAAAACTTGTTCTGGCTAATTCTCACCTGAATACAGGGGAGAAGGCCAAAGCCATAGAAATACTCAAGGCCCATAACCTCGACTATCCGGACTACGAGAAGAACGATCAGGTCAAGTTCCTGCTGGGTAAATTATATTATAAAGAGAAACAGTATAAAGATTCAAAAACAATATTGAAAGAGATCATCGTTTCCTTTCCTGAAAGTTCCTATGTCAGTGAAGCCAGTAATATTATCGAGCATATCTATAAAAAAGGATTTTTAAATAAAGAAGATGAGGAACTGGAGGATTTAAAAAGGCTTTATAGTGAGAAACGATACCAGATGATCATTTTACGGGAACCGGATTATTTAACAAAGAGCCAGAAGCATGCGGATGCGGTCCTTTTTATGGTAGGGGACTCTTTTATCCAGGTCAGTGATCTTACCAATGGCCGGATCCGGCTGGAAAGGGTGATAAAAGAATATCCAGGATCTGAATACAGCCTGAAGAGTAAAAAGATACTTGAAAAACTGAAGACTCCGGTAAAATAAGGATGTGTTTAGCGGCAGATTGCAGATCATGATAAACCTTATGATCAACTATAATAATAGCATGATCTTCTTTTCCCCTCTTAAGAAGAGATAAGTTTTAAGAATATGCTTCCTATGGCGGTTTATCGTGATATCACCAAAGGCGCTTTTAAATCTGACCCTGCCGGAATATATATCTGACAGCAGATTTTTCAACGTGCCATCCACATTTTTATAAATGTGGCGTTTCAATTTTTGCGAAGATCTGATCGTGGCCTGGGCGAATTCAATAACCCCTGATTCTTCAACAAGCAGGTTGAGGTCCAATCGGTTCAGCATGAGGAGAATATCCTCAAAATTATGCATGGTGTCAACTTTATGGTCGTAGTAGATATTTTTAAGATTTTCCACAACCATGATCCTGGCTTTCATAATGTCAAGGCTTGAAGCGGTTCTGTGTTCAAAGCTCATGTCTTCATTGAAATGTTGCAGGGCGTTCTGGGTAAGATTTTCTTTGAGAACATTGATCGTCCCGGACTCGGCGTTTTTCAGGCTCCTGACAATGATCTTGTTCGGGGTCAGGATCCTTAAATCATCAATGGCCTTTTTTTCTTTTGCTTCGCTGATCCATTTTTGAAAAGTCTTATGGGCAAACATCCTTTTATAATTTTCTTCTTTTAACCTGTCCTTAATATCAACCAGATACCTCAAGCTGGTAATATCCAGTTTGTCTTCCAGCAGCAGTTCTTCAATGGCTGATTTGATAAGATAAAAACATTCATCGATCCACCGGAATTCAGGATAATTGAGTTTGAGATTTTTATCTATCTCAGCTTTCAGATTTTTCGAGATATTCCTGAATATTTTCTCGCCGGTTCCCCGCGTCACAAAACCGGCGATCAACCCGGTTAACATGGTCTCTTCTATCATATTACTGGAAAGCAGAAGGTTGATCACACGCTGCACATCCTTGTCGGACAGGGCTTGGAAAAAATCTCTCAGGTCCCAGAAGGACGTGATGCTGTCCCGGTAGAAACGGAACTTGAGAAGTTCCAGCGCTTCCTTGATGTTGGATTTCCCTTCTTTCATGGATTTTGGGAACAGGGCACCCAGCAGGGCTTTGAGAAAAGGCATGGGGATCAGGATAAAAAAGGGTATCCTTAAAGATTCCTCCAGGACCAGTTCATATTCTAAAACAATATTGGTATATCGCGCACCTGGAGACACACTGAATGAGGGAAGGGGTTCTTTGATTTTCACGTTCAATTTTTTAAATTTAATGCTGAAAAGGTTATTTTTCCCTTTTTCAAAAAAAGGCAGGATCAGCTCATCCATTTGATTGAATAAATTTAATCTGTCCTTTTGCTGAATTAAAAGAAAAAGATAGGATTTGAAAAGACCTGAATATTCCACAGGAAAGATAATAGAATCGTCAAATTTAAATTTTATCTGTATATCTTCAATCGTAAAGGATTTTAAAAAAATCCTTGAATCATCATACGGCAGGATAAGATCCGGGAAAAAGAAATATTGTTCTTTAAAGTCCATTTCCCCTTGTTAAAAAAATGGGGTCAGAACCCGCCCGAAAAGAGCAGGCTGACCCCATTTTGATCTATTCGATTTGATTTTATTTACTTACTTTCTTTAGGTGTCGATTCTTTCGTTTCTGCCGGTTTTGTCTCTTCTTTTTTTTCTTCCGGCTTTATTTCAGGTTTCTTGATGGTGGCGGGTGCCTCCCCTGTCCCCGGAGCGCCCAGTTCGCCGGACATAATGGGCCGTATGATATTCTCGTTCTGTTCGATCTGATATTTTCCTCTGAGTTTATCCAGTATCTGAGAGATCTTTTTATCATATTTCTGTCTCATGATCTCAAAACGGATCCTTCGTTTCGCCATTTCAGGATCCATGCCTCTGAATTGACTTCTGTTCTTTTGATAGAAATCAGATATTTCACTATCTTCCACCTTGATATCATCTGCCAGATACTCTTCAATATAAGCGTTGATAACGATCTGCTGTGTATAGAGCTTGATCAGGCCTTTTACGTCATCTCGCTTGTCCAGTTTCATTTTTTTAGCTTCCAGAAGAATAAGATTTTCATTGACCATGTCTTTCAGACAGGACATTCTCTCTTCCATATCCGCTCTGGCTGTCGGTATATATTCCGGAGCCTGTATATATTTCGATTTCAGATAATATTCAAACCTAACATTAAAGTCATCCAGAGTGATCTTGTTGCCTTCTATCCTGGCCACAACGTTCTTTCCCCCGCCGCAGGTTGTAAAAAACAACACAATGACACCCAGAAGTATGAAAAGAATGATCTTTTGAGTCTTCATCTTGATTCTCCTTAATTAATAAATATTTAGGGGTAAATATACAACATTACAATAGAGATTGCAACAATTTTTTTAAATTTATTAAGAAATATTTGATTTCCAGTGAGACATGTAACCGGTTATGAGCAAGGGAATAATGCCGTATTTTTTCTTTTATTCTTGATCTCACTTCCCCGCGCAGGGTGTGAAAAACGATCTCTACCAGATATTCATATTTTTTCTGCTTGAGCTCTGTGATTTTTTCGATCCCCAGATTTGTGGCCAGTATTTTTATTTCCTGTAACAGGAAAAGGTTTTTTACACACGATGGGATTTTAGCCCCGAAGCGGTCTTTTAGCTCCTTTTCCAGGTCCCGGAGGTCATCTTTGTTTTGACAACGGTTTATCTTTTTGTAGACTTCAATCTTGAAATTATTTGATCTGATATAAGAGTCCGGGATGAACGCCTCATAATCAAAATCAAATTCCGGCTCGATCACTTCTTCGGTTTCTTCCCCTTTGAGCTTGAGGATCACTTTGTTAAGGATCTTACAGTACATTTCAAGACCCACAGCCAGAATATTGCCATGCTGCTGTACACCAAATACGTTACCTGAACCCCGGATCTGCAGATCGCGCATGGCGATCTTATAGCCGGACCCGAGGTCTGTATATTCAAAAATGGTCAGAAGACGTTTCAAAGCGGTTTCTGTCAGCATATCTTCGGAAGGGATCAATAGATAAGCATAGGATTGTTTGTCAGAACGTCCGACCCGGCCTCTCAGCTGATACAGCTGAGCCAGCCCGAAGGTATCAGCACGGTTGATCATGATCGTTGTCACATCAGGAAGGTCTATACCGGCTTCAATAATGGTCGTGCAGACCAGGCAATCAAATTTTTTTTCCATAAAATCCAGCATGGTCAATTCCATTTCATCAGGATCCATCTGGCCGTGGACCACACCTATTTTCACTTCCGGTACTGTACGTTTTAAATAAGCGGCTATGGCCATGATGGACTGGACCCTGTTATGAAGGAAATAGACCTGGCCCCCGCGATCGAGTTCGAACAGGATCGCCTGCCGGATGATGGCGGGTGAAAATTTTACTATTTTTGTTTTGACCGGGATCCGGCCCATGGGAGGCGTATTGATGATACTGATGTCCCTGATCCCGCTCAAGGCCATATAAAGGGTTCGCGGAATAGGTGTCGCGCTCATGGAGATAACATCCACGGTAGCCCTGATCATCTTTAATCTTTCCTTATGAGTGACCCCAAAACGGTGTTCCTCATCAATGACCACAAGGCCGAGATCCCTGAACTTGACATCCGGTTGTATCAGACGGTGAGTGCCGATCACGATCTCTACTTTGCCTTCTGCCAGATCCTTCAGTATCTTTTTCTGATGTCTGGCGGAATTCAGTCGTGAAACCATTTCAACCCGGACGGGAAAATTCTTTAGCCGGTCGCTGAATGTGTTGTAATGTTGATAGGCCAGTATGGTTGTGGGAACCAGAACAGCGACCTGTTTGTCGGCTGTGACAGCCTTGAACGCCGCCCGGATGGCCAATTCTGTTTTACCGTATCCTACATCACCGCAGACCAGGCGGTCCATCGAACGGCTGCTTTCCATGTCGCGTTTGATCTCCTCAAGGCTTTTTATCTGGTCCGGGGTTTCAATAAAGGAAAATCCCTGTTCAAATTCTTTTTGCCAGGATGAATCCTGTGGATATTTAAATCCGGCCTGATTCTGCCTTATCGCATAGATCTTAACAAGATCCCTGGCAATAGAAGTCACAGACCGCCGGACCTGATCTTTTGTTTTTTCAAAGCTGGCCGATCCTAATTTATTTAATTGTGGTGGATTCTCATCATCTCCTATATACCGATGGATTTTGGATATCTTCTCAACAGGTAAAAAAAGGGTCATGCCTTTATCGAACTCTATCTGCAGGAAATCCCCGGTTAATTTTTTTGACCTCAGGTGCCGTAGGCCTTTATAGATGCCTATCCCATTTTCAATATGAACGACAAAGTCGCCTTCTTTCAGTTCAGCCAGACTCTCCAGGGCCTGGATAAGAAGAGGTGTCCTTCCTTTTTCAAATCTGATTTTACCATAAAAATCATTCTCCTGGATAAAGGCCTGTTTAAAATCCAGTGAAGTAAAACTGTTCTCGAGTTGGCCTTTTCTGAATTGCATTCTGGTGCCCAGATGTTCCGTGATCTTGTTTTTAAAATCTGTCAGATTCGTTTCTGTATCCGAAATAAAAGTATAATCAATGTGGTCCTGGTTGTTTTTTATGTAATCTTCTTTCAAGGAGTTAAAGTTACCTTTATAAGGAGGAAGCCCTTCAAATTTAAAGTGGAAGAAGGATTTTTTAGTTGATACGATATCGGCAAAGACGGTTTTAAAGGATGAGGTAAAATGCCCGATTTCTTTTTTGCTAATGAGAAAATATGGGGGAGGAAGGGCCATTTTATTATGTTTGATCTGATTTTCATAGATCTGGGTATAACGATCGAACAGAGGATCGATTTCACTCTCTAAAAAAGAGCTGTTCAAAAAGAAAAGGGTGGTCTTTTCAGGAAGGAACTTGAAGAACGGGTCCAATTCATGATACAGCAGGGGCAAAGCAGAATAAGGATTCTCCTCTTTCTCCCATTCTTCAGCCAGATCTTTTTTGATGATATTCCTGTATCGGCTGTACCATATAGTCTCCGGCTTCTGGAAGATCTTGTCCTGTCGTTTGATCAATTCTTTCAGGTTTTTATCAAAGTTGGCCAGGTATTCTTTCTTTTTAATGAGAAAAGAAGCAGGGCTGATCATGATTTGATCAACCCCTGTGGTGGATTTCTGACTTTCTTTAGAGAAAAAGCGGATACTTTCAACCACATTATCAAATAATTCTATTCTCACCGGGTCACTATAGAAAGGGACATAGATATCAATGATATCGCCTCTGACACTGAAATATCCGGGGCAAAAAACTTTTTCTTCGCGAATATAACCGTATTCAATCAAATTATTTTTCAACGCTTCAAAATCCACAACATCATTGACCTTGATCGTAATCGTATTCTTCCGGAGAACATCAAGGGGAACTGTCTTTATCAGAAGGTTTTCCAGAGAGGAGATGGCCAGAAAAGGCTTCCTGCTTTTTGTTAAATTGAAAATCGTACGGATGCGGCCGGGCATATCTGATTTTGACAGATCGTCATAGATCTTTATGTCATCGGCGATAAGAAACATATCCTCCGGTCTTTGAGAAAAAAATCTCAGATCAGTTAAAAGACTCTCTGCTTTTTTCATATTCTCTGTTATTACAATAAGATTTGAGCCTTGCTCAGAGAATATTTTTTCGATCAAAAACCCGCCCGAGGAACCCCACAGTCCGGACAGGTTTACCGTATTATGTTTATCCATATGATCGATTATCTTTTTAAGCCTGTTCTGTGACATGGATATAATCTAACAGAGAAAATCAAGTTGTCACCATTAATGTCATAAAAAAATACAAAAACCGCAAGTTTTTTATTGACATTTCTTTTATTGATATTATATTGTCTTTCCATTTGAAAATAATTAATTCTTTAATTAGGAGTGGTTAATGCACAAGATTTCAAGTGAGAAATTTCACAAAGTACTGGAACAGATCATAAAGGATAATGAGACTTACGGTGCTGTAAAGAAAAGAGATGAATATATCTATGACAGGCTGGAGACATTGTCTGATCTTGAAATAGAGAATTATGTTCCCACGGTCCTGCCACCCAAAAAATATTTTTATCCCCAGGAAGAAGACCTGGTACAGATAGATTATAAAACAAAAAAGGCCAACAGGGTCATCTTTAAAAAAGAGATTGTCCTTCTGGGTGTTCGTCCCTGTGATATCAATGCGATCAGTCTTTTTGACCGGATCATGTCTGACGGGAATCCTGACCCGAATTATCTGGAACGAAGAAAGCATATTACGGTGATCGGTTTTGACTGTGTCAAATCCTGCTGGGAGCATGCTCTATGCGAAGCGGTGGGTACGATCAACGTGAAAGAAGGATATGACCTGTTTTTCAGCGAATATAAAAAAGAATATGTTATTAAAACAGGATCAAAAAAAGGCGAAGAACTATTTGACCGGTATATAAAAAACAGTCACAAATTATCTGAAAAAGAAAGAGATGACTATCATCATGAAAGGGCAGAGAGGATCAAGAAATTCAATCATAAGGTAAAATATCTTTTTCAGGATGTCTCCAGTATCTTTGAAAAGCATTATGATGATCCTTACTGGAAGGAGATAGGAAAAATCTGCCTGATGTGCGGGAGTTGTGTTATGGTCTGTCCTACATGCTACTGTTTTACCATGGATGAGGAAGTGGACCTTAAATTACAGACCGTTACCAGAAAACGGAAATGGGATGGTTGTATGTTAAGGGATTTTGCCATGGTGGCCGGCAACCATAATTTCAGACCCACTGCCGAAATGAGATTAAAGCACCGGTGGAACAGAAAATTCAATTACCTTTTGAAAAAATATCATATGTCCAATTGTGTGGGATGCGGAAGATGCGGTTTTGCCTGTCTGGTCAAGATCAACCCCATTGATATTTTGAATACGATCATGGGTAACTACTATTCTGGAGTGAAACATGAGTCAGAAAAATGATAAAGATCTCTATGTCCCTGAGAGAGCCAGGATCGTTGAAACAAAAGAAATGACAGATCTTGAAAAATATTTCAGGATCAAACTTTTGGACAGAGAGGCCCTCGGACACGCTCCCGGTCAATTCGTTATGGTGACCGTATACGGCGTGGGCGAAGTGCCCATTTCGGTATCCTCGCCGCCTAATGGAAGATCAGGCGAATTTGAGCTGGTTGTGAGGAAAGCCGGCAATGTGACACAGGCGCTGCATAACCTTGGAACAGAGAGCCTGGTGGGTATCCGCGGGCCTTTTGGGACAAACTTTACTTCTAAAGGGTTTGAACGAAAGGACATCCTGTTCATAGCCGGCGGCATCGGTCTTGTTCCGCTTCGGTCATTTATCAAACAGGTCGTTAATGAGAACAAAAAGTATAGGAAGATAACCATTCTTTATGGCGCCAAATCTCCTGATGAACTGTTGTTCAAAGAAGAAATGGACCAGTGGGGGAAGAAAGAGAATGTTGAGGTGAAGATAACGGTCGACAAAGGTGATCCATCCTGGAAAGGGAACGTCGGTGTTATCACGACCCTTATTCCGCCTCTTGAGATTGATATACAGAATACACTGGTGGCTGTGGTCGGCCCCCCGGTTATGTATAAATTCGTCATTCTGTCCCTGGCTTCTAAAAAGGTGGCCAATAAAAATATCTATCTTTCTCTGGAGCGAAGGATGAAATGCGGTGTGGGCAAATGCGGGAATTGTCAGATCCAGGGTTCCTATGCCTGCCAGGACGGTCCTGTCTATTGTTTTGCCGATATTGAACATCTGAAGGAGGCGCTCTAATGAAGCCGAAAGTAGCGTTTTTTGATTTTGCTTCCTGTGAGGGATGCCAGCTGGCTGTGCTGGACCTGGAAGAAGAACTGCTGGATCTGGTCAATATTGTTGAGATCGTCAACTTTCGTGAGGCGATATCCGAAAAAGGCGAAGATTATGAGATCGCTTTTATTGAGGGAAGCATTTCCAGCGAACACCAGATAGAAAGGATAAAAAAGATCAGAAAGCAGGCCAAGCTGCTGATAACGATCGGGGCCTGCGCCTGTACCGGTAACATGCAGTATCTATCCAATTTTTTTGATTTTGAAGAAGTGAAAGAATATGTCTACGGGGACAAGGCAAAATATTTTGATCCTGTCCAGTCAAAACCCATTGACCAGATCGTGAATGTTGATTTCCAGATCCCCGGATGTCCCATAGATAAATATGAATTCTTAAAGGTGGTCAAACAGGTGATCGCCGGGGGCCTTCCCCGGATCCCCAATTATCCGGTTTGCAGTGAATGCAAAATGCAGGGTAATGAATGCCTTTTGAAAAAAGGAATCCTCTGTCTGGGGCCTGTCACCAGGGCCGGGTGCGGGGCCATATGCTGTAAGAATTTCAAGTATTGTTTCGGATGCAGGGGATTGGCTCCGGAATTCAATATAGAGTCTTTCAAGGACGTGTTGAGAAGTATTGGCTATAAAGAGAAGGGTATAATGGCGCAATTCAAGATCGTTAACGGCAAAGATATTCAACTACTACAGAGCGGAGGAAAGTAATGGGAGACAAGAAGATCGATCTGAACATTGCTGTCAAGTATTTAACCCGGGTCGAAGGGCATGGCAATATAAAGATAGATGTGAAAAGCGGACAGTTAAAAGAATGTAATCTGGAAATCGTCGAAGCTCCCCGTTTCTTTGAATCCTTCCTGAGAGGACGGCATTATACCGAGGCCCCTTTTATCACTTCCCGGATATGCGGTATCTGCGGAATAGGTCATACACTGGCTTCCATAAGGGCTGTTGAAGACGCTTTGAATATAAAGATCACAGAACAGACCAGGATCCTGAGGCAGGTTTTAAATAACGCCGAACATCTCCAGAGTCACTGTCTTCATATTTATTTTCTGGTGGCTCCTGATCTGTATAAAGCGAGCAATGTTTTTACCATGGCCGCCAAGAACAAAGAACTGGCCCTTATCGGCCTGCGTTTGAAAAAGCTGGCTAACGATATGGGTGACGTGTTTGGCGGCAGGACCATTCACCCCATAACTCCCGTGGTCGGCGGTTTTACCGATGTGCCGACCAGACAGGAATTGAAGGAGATTCTTGAACGTTTAAAGAAAGCCGGGGATGATATACAAAAGACCGCAGAGATCTTTAAAAAGGAAGTGAAATTTCCGGATTACGAGAGGCACACAGAGTATATCAGTTTAAAGAACAATTTCCGCTATGCCTTTAATGAGGGAGATATTTACTCTTCGGATACAAAGATGACTTCCTATAAGAATTACCGGGATATGACCAATGAAAACGTTGTTCCTCATTCCACCGCCAAGCATGCCAGCCATGCCCGGAACTCGTTCATGGTGGGAGCGCTGGCCCGGTTCAACAATAATTATGAGCAACTGGAACCTTCAGCCAAAAAATTGGCAAAGGAACTGGGCTTACGGGCTGTTTGCCATAGACCTTATATGATTACCGTAGCCCAGCTGGTAGAAGTGGAGCATTGCCGGGCTGAATCCATCAGGATCATTGAAAAGTTTTTAAAACAGCTCCCGAAATATGAAAAACCTGTCAGCCCGAAACCCAATACTGCAGGTGAAGGAGTCGGCGCTGTTGAAGTGCCACGCGGCATTCTGTATCATAATTATCATATTGATAAAGAAGGTATGATCAAAGATGTGAACTGTATCATACCCACGGGACAGAACATGGCCAATATTGAACAGGATATGCGCGAATTCCTGCCCGCCATGTTCGGTAAATCCCAGGAAGAAATAACCCTTTTAATGGAGATGCTCGTCCGGGCCTATGATCCCTGTATCTCCTGCTCCGCCCACTTCCTGGAAGTCGACTTTGTATAAGGGGACGGACTTAACTTATTAACTTTTGAGAGTTATTATTAATAAAGATCCTGTAAATTACTATATTTTTTTAATCATTATAATAAATAAACATGTCAAAAGTTAATAAGTTAAGTCCGTCCCCATTGATCATCGGCCTTGGGGACGACTACTACGGCGATGATGCCATCGGCCTTGTGCTGATCCGAAAATTAAAAGAGGACAGGCCTCTGGGCAAAAAGGTCATTTGTCTGGAGATCGGCAAGAAAAGCTTCCAGATCATTGATCATCTCGATGCTCATCAAAAGATCCTGATCATCGATGCCGTCAGGATGGGGCTGGACCCGGGCGAATTCAGGATCTTTAAATTTTCGGATGTGAAACCAAAGATCGAAAAAGAGATTCTGTCTTTCCATCAATTCGGACTGGCGGAAAATTTGCTTTTAGCTGATTGGCTGGGAAATGATCTTTCCCGTGTCTTTATCTTCGGGATAGAACCTGAGAAACTCGAAACAGGGCAGGGGCTTTCCAAAGAAGTAGAAGATAAAATTGATAAATATGTACGGTCCATTATTTCCTGGATCAGGTAATTATCCGATAACACCAAGAGAGATCATGATAAAAGCAGGGCCGTTGATGATGGCATGCAGGGCAATGCTCACCCATGTATTCTTTCTCTTCTGAACGATATAGGTAATAATAAATATCATGGGGATGACAGTTACCAGTAATTTCCAGCCGAAAGGAATATGGAACATGGTCCATAACAAACCCTGGATTATCCATGTTTTTTCCTTAAAGGCCAGCTCCTGCCTTGGAAAGATATAGCCTCTCCAGAACAGCTCTTCTCCCATAATATTGAAAAAGAAGAGAG
>JAFGFC010000118.1 GCA_016931325.1 Spirochaetota bacterium
GATCTGGGCCCCTCCTTTTAAAAGTAAAGTGGCGCTGGATTTTTTCAGTGTTTCCACAACTGAATTAAGGTCCAGTATTTGATTGACCTTAAGATTGTTCTTCTTTTTTTCACCTTTATTATACCAGTATACTTTTCCATTGACCAGTTTGACCTTGGCGACCGGGGATTCCTTTCTCTTCGCATAAATGTCCATAATGATAAAACTTATACTTAGAGCAAGGATTAAAAGGATGATCAGTTGCTTTTTAAATTTCATGCTTCACCTCCAGGTGGTTTCGGGAATTATAGTATATTATAATTCATTTTTAAATTTTTGTCAATAAAAAATTGATTTTAAAAAGCTTAATTTGAAATAGTCTTTTTATACTCTGAAAGACTGAAACCAAAGAACTGAAAGAATTTCTTTTTAAAATCTTCATAATCCAGGCAATTCTCCATAAATTCCAGGACCCTGGCCAATTGATGATCGTTCACCAGGTCAGTGATGCCTTGTTTCAATTTATTATTGGCCTGATAATATTCATCTTTGAGGGTAAAATTGGTCAGGTTGCTGACCATGTCGTCAAAATTCGCAAACGTCACTTCAGATTTCGGAAAGACAAGGTTGGAGGCATGCAGCGCCATGGCATTGAGAAACCAGGGAGGGATTCTTTCCTTATACTCGGCCAGTAAATAGTTGTAGATCATTACATATTTGATAATAATATGGAATGAATTCTCCTCTAATAAAAAATCCACGTTATTGATATATACGGAATCGGATTGAAAAATAAAATTCTGCCAGTAAGACGCATTCTGTTCAGAGATGAAATTAATAGTACTGGAATAGAGATAGATCTTTAAAGGGATATAATTAGTTTTATTGAATATCTGGGTATAATACTCTTTGGTGTGCTTTAACAGCTTCATGGCGTATTCCACGGTATAAGGATTAAGTCCTTTATCATAATGCAGTTCTAATTCATCTTCTTTTATAACAGAAAATTCAGTAGAAGAAAAAAGTTGACCTGTCAACAGCAATAGGACCATTATCAGCTTAATCATTTTTAGGCACCAATATTTTTAATTTTTTATTCCCTACTGTCACATGGGCCGGTAGAGAGCCGATCAGATCGCCATCCGTATGAACCAGCACATTGTTTTTCGATGTTAACACTACTTTTTTGCATTGATAATATCTGACATCAGGATAATGGATATGTTTTTTCAATGCAATCCCCAGAAAATACCTGAAAACATGGATCAGACCCATTTTCTTAAATACACACAGATCCAGTAATCCATCATTGACATCAGCATAAGGGGCGATCTTGAAAATACCGGCATAGGAAGAAACATTCTCAATAACGACAAAAAATCCGGTATCATCGATCCTGTGATCGTCGATGTTCAGGTCTATCTTACGGCGATGATAATGAAAGATACTGTAAAAACCGGCCATGATATAGGTCAACACACCCAGATATTTTTTCAATTTCCTGTTAACACGATAAATAGCATATGAATCTATCCCAAACCCGGCCATAGAAACAAAATACCTGTCGTTTACTTTGCCGATATCAATGGATTTCACTTCTCCGGAAAAAAGAGTTTCCAGTGATCTGGTGAAATTAGAAGAGATCCCCAGTTCCTGAGCCAGGATATTGATGGTTCCCAGAGGAATAATACCCAGTACGGCTTTTGTGCCAATGATCCCGTTAATCACTTCATTGATCGTCCCGTCTCCTCCTGCGGCTATGATCATATCATATTTTTTTCTAACCGCATTTTGAGCGATAACTGTCGCTTCACCCGGTTCAGAAGTGACTTTATAGTCATACTTGATCGGTGTCTGACAGAAAAATTGGTCGATCATTTTTACATATTTCCCTGTTCGACGGGCCGCCGGATTAATGATGATCATGACTTTTTTGAATTTTAACCCTGCTTTCTTTTTAAAGAAATTAAATAATCCCATGATTAATATTTTGATTCTTTGACCAGCATGATGGGTACGCCGTCCTTTATGGGATATTTAATCTTACATTGTGAGCAAACAAGCAGGTTCCGGGAAAAGGAAAGTGTACCGTGGCACGAGGGACAGGCGAGGATCTTTGACAGATCATGATGGGAAAAGGTGATTTTATTCTTTTTCTTGCCGGTCATATTGATCCAAACTTTTGTTGATCATTTTTTTAAGAAAACGGCTTTCACGAAAAACAATGCCAAAATGATCGGGACTTGAAATGTATCGTTGGCCCAGGTTTACTTCTCGACGTTTTCTGGGGACAATAGTAAAACTGCCCAGGCCTCTTATTTCAATTTTATCATGGTTTTGAGCATATTTTTTAAAACAATCAATGATGATAGTAATGATTATTTCCGTATCGGCTAAACTGAACCCCATCTTGGTACTTGTTTTCTTGATGATAAGATCCAGATTCAATACCTATCTCCCCCAGGCCAATCTTGAGGCCAGTATTTCCGGCAACCCGGCTTTCATAATATATTTCTGTGTCTTGGCATAGTCATAGTCGATCCTTTTAATGGTCAGTTTTTTTGTACTGGTATCTAAAATACCGAAACTGGCCCTGGGGTCTCCGTCCCGCGGTTGGCCGATAGATCCTATATTAATGAGATATTTTATATCGTGGTCTAACTTGAATATGATCCCGTCCTCAAGGTAAAGTGAAGTGACTTCATTTTTATCACTCATATACATCATCGGGACATGAGTATGGGCGAAAAAACAGACGTTTTCGTCAAATTCTTTAAAGTTTTTTTTAGCAATATAGGGGTTTACAATATATTCTTCGATTTTATTGGTCGGGCTGCCATGTAAGAAAAGGTACTCCATATCGTCATATTCAAGTTTTTCTGTCATAGGCAGATTATATAAAATATAATCCCGGTTATTTTTTGTCAACACCTTTTTCGTCCAGAGAATAGCCTGCTTGGCGTTCTCATTAAAGTAAGAAATTGGCATTTTCCCCAAAAGAGCCCATTCATGGTTACCGGGAGTGCAGGTACAGTTGGAAAGGTTTTTGACAAAATCAATGCATTCATTGGGGAAGGGACCGTATCCAATTATGTCTCCCAGAACAAATGTCCTGCTGATATTCATCTTGATCTTTTTGATATAGAGAAATGTCTCCTTTAAGGCTTCAAGGTTGGAATGAATGTCTGCAATTATTAATATTTTCATAGCGTTGTGCAGATAATAGAATAAATCATAATTTACATAATAATGGGCAGGAAGTCAATATAATTTCGTTTATCGTTTTGCCACCGGCTAGTTCACAGTTCATAGTTAGATGAAAAAAGTAATTTAGGGTGGAAAATTGAGAAATATTCTTTATATTCTTTATTGAACCGGAGGAACGTATGACGAATATGAAGATCGTGCAGATATCTGATATTCACTGCGGCAGTTCTATGTTTGATGAGAATCTAATGAAAAACACTATCACTCAGGTTAATCAGATAGATCCCGATGTCCTGATCCTCACGGGGGATCTCACTATGGATGGGTATCATGAGGAATACAGAAAAGCCGTATCTTACATCAGAAAATTCAAGGTCAAGAAAAAATTGATCGTGCCGGGCAATCATGATTCCCGGAACGTAGGCTGGAAATTGTTTGAAAAGATGATAGGAAATCCCTTCAAGATTATACGGATGAATAAAGACATTATCATATGCGGGGCTGATTCCACAGAGCCGGATCTGGATGACGGTCAGATGGGCCGTTATCATACCAATAAATTCAGAAAGATCTTTGCTGAAGATTTCAGGTTCAAGATTCTGGCCATGCACCATCATGTTATCTCGGTCCCCAACAGCGGGCGTGAGATGAATATTCTCAGAGACGCCGGTGATGTTCTGCAAATGCTGGTCAGATCAAGAGTGAATCTTGTGCTTTCAGGGCACAAGCACATGCCTCATCTCTGGCATTTTGAAGGTATAAAGATCTTAACCTCTACCACCACAACTACAAGAAGGATCCGTGGCATGTATCCTCCTTCTTATAATATTATCACCGTGGGGCAGCACCTGAAAATAGAGAGAAAAGAAGTTCTGGGTAAAAAGCTGATGTTGTACAACGGGGCGTTTTGATATTTTTTATAAAAATTCTTGACAATCCTCTTTTAAAATCCTAATATACGCCATATTGATGTTTCAGGAGTACAGATGAAAGTTCAGATCAGGGACAATTCTCTCTTTATTAAAGGGAAACGACAGTTCATCTTTTCCGGCGAGGTCCATTATTTCAGGCTGAAGAAAAAAGACTGGCATGACCGCATTAAAAAAGCGAAAAAAGCGAACCTCAATACTATCAGCAGTTATATCCCCTGGATCTGGCACAGTCCCGCGGAAAATACAGTTGATTTCAAAGGGCAGAGTATACCGGAAAGAGATCTCGTGTATTTTCTGGAACTGTTAAAAAAAGAAAAGATCTATTTTATTGCGCGCATCGGTCCGGTGTGTAACGGTGAGATCATTGATGACGGATTACCGCAGTGGCTCTTTAAGAACTATCCCCAGATACGGTTAAAGGATTTTGCCGGAAGGACCAACCCGTATTCATCGCTGATCGATTATCATCATCCCATTTTTCACAAACTGATCAAAACCTGGTACGATAGTCTTCTCAGTGTGCTGAAACCTTATTTATATGACAATGGCCCCATAATATTGATCCAGCTGGACAACGAGATCTCCATGCTGAACTGGCTCACCAAATCACCCAATTACAGTGAAGCCGCCGATGTCCTTTTTCAAGACTATCTTAAGAAAGAATATAAAGACCTGTCTGTTTTAAACAAAAAGATGGGAACGGACTATACCGATTTTGCCAGTATTCAACAGCCTCAGGGAGATTTTAACAGGGCCAGGGGCGCTTTTCAATTCGAGTGGGAAGATTTTTACAGAGATTATTATGCGTTGTATTATCAAAAACTTTATTGTTATATGAAAGAACAGATCGGGGACCATCCCGTGATCGCCAATATTCCTCAGATCTATGATTATGATGTGAAGGGAAGGGGGAATATGGGGATCATGACGACCAGCATGTTCAAAAAGTTCAGCCTTTACGTGAAGGATGTTATCTTCGGCGGAGCCTATCAGTACAGGCGTCTGGATTATGAGAACTTTACAGATATCAGCGCTATGACCGAGATCGTCCGGATGATAACGCCTCAGGGTAATCCCATGATCTGCGCTGAAATGCAAAGCGGGATCATGTTTGACAGGCCCATCCTGTATCCCTCTGATGTAGAATTGAATATAAAGACATCGATCGGCACAGGCCTTAACGGCATTAACTGTTATATGTTCGCCGGCGGTCAGAACTTTGGCGATCATCTTGGCGGATTCGGCCATTATCATAACTGGCAGGCGGCCGTGTCAGCGGATGGAAAAGAATCAGATCATTATCTCTCTATCAAAAAGAGCGCCTTGTTAATGAAGAATTTTGCTGATCTTGTGGCAGAAACTAAAAATTACCATCAGATCAATATCGGGCTTTATCTGCCTTACTATCAGACCGAGTATCTAAAAGGAGAGGTCATAGACGAGTTGATGGTGAGAAGGGATAACAAGCTGTTCGATGGTCTTTTGCGGTTGATAAAACTGGCTGGCTTCCAATACCGGTTCATTGATCTTGAAGGCATACCTCCGGAAGAAATGGAACGTCTGGATAATCTCTGGATCTTTGCTCTGGAGTTTATGGACCCTGAAACACAGAGGAAAATAACGGATTACATAGAGCGGGAAAAAAACCTGTTGTTCTATCCCACCATACCCTCTCTGGATCTTAATTTCAGGGATTGTACTGTTCTCAAGGATCATTTAGGGATAAAAACGATCACGCACAGAGTCGGGGCCAACAGGGTAAAAAAGTTCAAAGACAGGTTCCTTTTCTACGGCGGGGACGAGATACAGTATTTTGAAATGAATGATAACAGGGTTACTCCGCTTTTTTATTCTCAGGAAGAAAAGCTGGTGGCCTTTGAAATAAACAAGAGTTCCCGCATCATCGTTTGCGGATTCGATCTGACGCACAAGTTCGATTATCAGATAGATTTTGTGGAGGATTTCGCAAGACGATTGAACATTAAAAAAGATATTATTAACAATAACAGGCGGGTCAATATTGAGAAACGATCATCTGATGATCTGGATATCCTTTTCATATCCAATTATACAGAGATGCCCCAGAAAGCCAGGATCAATATAAAGGGACGTCCTTTTCCCCAGGTTATGTCACTGACCTTACCGGGAAGAAAAGGGTTGATCCTTTTTACCAATTTTCAGGCCGGTGAGGATCTTTTCCTGTATTACATCACAGCCGAGATTACCCGCCTGGTCAGGAAAAAAGGGTCACTCATTTTAAAATTAAAGAATGACAGCCCTGATATTACCCTGTGTTATCGGGGACCATACCAGTTAACGACCAGATCGCAGATAGCGAAAAAAGGAAAATATATTTTCGTCCGGATCAATTCCTGCAATGAAGAAATGGAATTGACCTTTAAAAGGAAGCGTTAAGACCTGCCCTTTTTCGACTTTAACTTGGTTAATCGTGTCCGTTTATCCCTGACTTTAATGATCCGGGTCGTTCTTCCGCTGTAACTTGTTTCAATGCGGTTCCTGCCTTTTTCTTTGGCGCGGTAAAGGGCTTTATCCGCTTTTTCCAGAAATTCCAATCGGTCCTCATTCTCGCCATATTCAGTCACACCAATACTTAAGGATACGCTTAACTCGGAAGGTTTAGTCCCCATTCTATAAAGGAGTTTATTCTTTCCCACGATTTCCCAGATCTTTTTTGACAGATCTTTCGCTTCTTCCAATGTTGTTTCGGGCATGATAATGACAAATTCGTCTCCACCATACCGGGCTGCAATATCGCTGTTACGCGTATTTTCACTGATGACACCGGCGACGGAAATGATAACCAGATCCCCGGCCTGATGGCCATATTTATCATTAAAGGTCTTAAAATGATCTATATCGATCATAACAAGAGACAATGACTTTTTATACCGCTGGGCTTCAGAAACACTTTTCATCAGATAGTTCTCAAAAAAGATGCGATTATAGAGACCGGTTAATCCATCTGTCACAGCCCGGTTATATAAACGCGCATTTTCTATGGATACCCCGGCCTGTCCTGAGATCAGGTCCAGCACCATCAGGTCTTCCTGGCTGAAAAGGCCGCTGACAAGATGATTATCAAGATAGATCACTCCTATCAATACACCGCGGGCCATGATAGGAGCGCATAGTATTGATTTTAATCCATAACGGACGACCGAAGCGGCTTTTTTCAACTGAGCGTCTGTTGTGGCATCCTCCACGATCAGTGGTTTTTTCTCTTTTTCCACACGCTCAATGATGCTCTGGCTGGTTTCGAAGGCCGGTCCTTTTATATCATTTCGTTCCACATTTCTAATGACCCTGACCTCTAACTTCTTCTTCAGCCCTTTCATTTCCGGATAAAGCAAAAGGATCCCTCTCTGCGCTCCCACCAGCTCGATGGTTTTATCCATGATCCGTTCTAAAAGTTCGTCCAGGTTCAAGATGGAAGAGAGGTAGCGGCTGGTATCCAGAACGGTTGTCATTCTCCTCTCGATCTTGAACCTGTCCTGTGGGCTTTCCTCTTCTTGTTCTATATCCTTCACTTTATGACCCAATAATTTCATGCATCGATTAATATATTCTTTTGCACCGATCTCTTTAAATAGATCACAGGCTTTCTGCAGATGGTTTTTAAATTCCGTGTCATTTTCTGTTTCTTTAAAAAACAGAGCTAGTTCATAACAGGATTTGGCCATCTCATAGCGTCTGTTAAGTGATGTGGCAAGAAGAATACTTTTTTGGAAAAAGTTATAGGCCGATTGTTTTTTCCCGATCATCAATTTGTACTTGGCTATGACCCTCAATGACAAAGTATGATAATTGTTCCAGGATTTAGTTAATTTAAGAGCCTTATAACAGGCTTTTTTAATTTTATTAATTTCTTCTTTTTTCTCTTTTTTACCAATGTCATTTCGGATTAATTTGAATTTTTCAAGATAGGATTCTGCAAGAAGGGGATACAAGTAAATCGTATAATCTTTTAAAAGGGTCTGATGTTCAAAAACATCTCTGGCTGTTTCCAGATAGTTAATCGCCTGAGAAAAATTTTCTTCCTCCAGCATAAGATAACCGTAATGGGTATTCCCATAACAATAAGGAAACCATATCTTTTTTTCCCCGCTGATTCGAAGGGACTGCTCCCCCATTTCCTCAGCTTTCTTAAAATCACCTGTTTCAATGTAGCAATGGGAAAGATTAGAAAGAGCCGCGCTGATCCCATAATGATCCTTTATTTTTTGACTTATATCCAGATAGGTAGAGAAACAATCGATCGCTTTTTGATAATTTGAGACCATTCTGTTGTTATGACCTAAACCATTTATGGACATAGCATATTCCCACATATCACCCATATTCTGGAATTTTTCAATAGAAGGCAAAAAATGTTCAGTGCTCCTGTCGTATAATCCCTGCCATTGATAGCAAAATCCCATAAATTGAAGCGATTGTGCGATCCCCCATTCGTCATTGAAATTTTTCTTAATGTCCAGGGCTTTTATATGATATTTCAAAGCTCTTTTAAAAAGAGGAATGGCCATAAGGAAGGCCGCATAACCACCAAGACTTATACCATATTCATTTGATTCCCGTACTCTCAAAGTGGCGATATTCATGATCCTGAAGGAAGCTCGGATAAATTTAAACAGATTGCTTAAAACATACATCCAGTTCGCGGAAATATAGAACCAGATTATTTCTTTATCATCTTCTTTGATGACAGTACTTTTTCGAAATTTAATAATAAAAGGAAAGAAGCTGACGAATAAATGAATTAGTAATTCTTTCAGGAGAGAAACGATAATTTTCCCTTTCGCCATGGGAAAATATTCTCCCAGGAGTAACAAGCCCTTTTTAATATGTTCTTCACATTTGATCCAGTTGCCTTTTTTAAAAAAGGCTCTGCCGATTTTTCTGTAGATTTTTGCTTTAGCCAGAGGTGTTTTTTTATATTTCAAGATATCCTTTGAAATTTCAATAGCTTCGTCGCTATTCCCGGTTGTCAGGTAAACTTCGGCCAGCTCTTCCCTGGCTTTGACCCAGGCGGGATCACCCTTCTGACCTCTCTTTTCCAAAAGCTGGATACCCAGAGTATAATACCTGATCGCTTCATCATTGGCATATTCTCTTTTGGCTTTCTCTGCAGCGGGTAGAACATACTGCAGACTTTTATGGCTGTCTCCGGCTTTGAAAAAATGGTGAGCCAGGTCAAAAACAACCGGTTCTATATTTTTTTTATTCCTTTCTTCTATCACCCTGGCTACCCTGGCGTGGAGATCCTGTCTCCTTTTTTTACTGATCTTTTGATAGAACGCGTCCCTTATCTTATCATGAACAAAGATCTTTTTCCCTCTTTCCATGCTCTCCTGTATCAGCTGCATCTGGATCGCTTCATCAACCAGGCTGACAATATCTTCTTTTTTTAAATTGATAAGGGGGTAGAGCAGTTCGATCTCAAATTCTCTTCCTATAACTGAACTCAGGTATAAAATTTCGCTTTGTTCTTCTGAAAGGTCCTGGATCCGTTTCATAATAATATCCAGCATATTAGCAGAAACAGGTATTTTCCTGATCCTACCCCAGTCAGCCTCCCAAAAACCGGATTTCCAGACAAGGCCTTTTTCTTCAACCAGTTCACGGATGATATTGATGGCAAAGAAAGGATTGCCCGCGCTTTTTTCAATAACATATTTTGATAATTCATGGGCCTTGCTCTCTCTCTCGCCTAACAGTCCGGCCACCATTTTGTTCAGTCTGTTATAGGAGAGGTTCTCCAATTTGATCTTGTCTAATGAAAATGATTTATTTAATATTCTGTTGAGGCTGTGATCTTTGCCCACTTCATTATCCCTGAAAGTGCCTAAAATAAAAAGGTTATGATCGCCAACACTATCCTGGATCTCCTCCAGCAATCTCAAGGTCCCTTCATCCGCCCACTGAAGATCGTCAATAAAGAGTACACAGGGTCTTTTATGCATGCCCAGATTACAGAAAAAATTAGCCGAGACCATTAAGAATCGCTGGTTTTCTCTGTCAGGATCAAGGGAGACAAGTTTAGGTGTTTCACCCAGGATCTGACTCATATTGCCGTTCAGCCTGAGGATGATCTCTCCCAGCTCACCCAGTACTTTTTTAATACGTTTTATCTCATCTTTTTTTTCAATCTTTTCCAGTCTTTCAATATACCTGACGTAACCATTGATCGCATCACGGAAAGGCTGATAGGGCGTTTTATTTTCCTGATCAAGGCATCGGCCTCCTATAAAAAGACCCCCTTCTTCATAGACAAACCCCCGCATCTCCTCGACAAGGCGGCTTTTTCCAATACCCGGCTCCCCGGCGATCAGGCAGATCGACCCCTGGGCATCTTTTGACTTGTGAAATAATTTTTTAATTTTATTCAATTCAGCTTCCCTGCCTACAAGGGAAGTCTGATAACTTATCTTTACTTTCTGGTCATTCTCGCCAATGATAAATGCCCGTTCACCTCTTCTATAGCGTTCCAGATCAAAGCTTAATCCTTTGGCGCTCTGGTATCTCAGCTCCGGTTCTTTGTTCAAAAGCTTGTAGACTATCTCTTCCAGTTCAGGCGGGATGCCGCCTCTGATTTTACTCATCTTCTGAGGCAGCACAGCGACCTGCTGGTGAAGGATCTTGCTTATTTCTTTTCCTTTAAAAGGCAGTTCCCCCGTGAAGATCTTGTAAAAGATAATGCCCAGGGAATACAGGTCGCTTCTTTCGTCGATCCTTTTATTGATAATACCCGTCGCTTCAGGAGACATATAACCGAATGTGCCTACGATCTCTTCTTCTCCCTTAATATTGCCCAGTTCCATAATAAAAGAAACACCAAAATCTAAAAGTTTGGCCTGACATTTGCTCCCTTTTTTGTTTATTATAATGTTACCGGGTTTCAGGTCCCTGTGTATGATCCCTTTACTGTGAACATATTGCAGGGCATCGGTCAGCTGGCAGATTATATCCAAACCCTCTTTGATACCCAGTTCACGCCTTTTATTCAATAGTTCTGAGAGGCTTTCCCCTTTTAAATATTCCATGACAATAAAAGGGATATTCCTGTGTTCACCGGCATGATAAACTTTGACAATATGGGGATGTTTTAACTGGCTGACAGATTCGATCTCGCGTTTGAAGCGGATAACATCCTCAATGTAAGAAGAGGTCACGCCCTGTTTTAAAAATTTTATGGCGACATCTTTTTTATCTTTTTTATCCCGGGCGTGATAAACAAGGCTCATACCTCCTTCGCCGATCTTTTCCAGGATATGAAAAGTTCCTATGACCTCATTTTTTTTTAGAAATGCGTCCATATGGTCCTTACATTTTTGTCAGGAGGACAATCATAAGTTATTGGAATTTAAAAAAAAGTCAACTGTTAAGAGAAACCATGCTAAAAAGATAAAAATGATGTTCGATGATCATTTAGTTTTTTCATCAAAGTCGAAATTAGATCATCGAACTGAAAATAATATTGTGAATTTTGAAAAAATTCACAATATTATTTTCAAAAAAAACTTGACATTGTGAGAAAATGTGTTATTATATATAAAAGATTTTCGTTAATAGAAAATATTATTTAAAGGGGAAAACATGAAGGGAAAAAGGAATTACGAGACAAAATACGGATATTTTGAAACTGATGGCAGTTATTTTTTAAAAACTCCTATTACACCAAAACCATGGATCAATGTCATCAGTAATGGCCTGTACAGCACCATGCTGTCTCAGACAGGTGGCGGTTTTTCCTGGTATATACACTCCAATTTCAATCGCATCACCCGGTGGTTCCAGGATGTGATCAGGGATGATTGGGGAAAATATGTTTATCTGAAAGATAACCATAATAAAAAATTCCATTCCCTTACGTTCCAACCGACCCGTCTGGATCCGAAATTCTACAAAATACGGCATAGTTTTGGCTATTCTCAATTTTTATCAGTTTATAATGATCTTGAGACCGAGATGAACGTCTTTGTTCCACTTGATCATTCTCTGGAGATATGGAAAATAAAAGTGAAGAATCTCACCCTTGCCAAAAGGGATCTCTCGCTTTTTACTTACTTTGAATGGCAGCTGGGGGATGCGCCCGACACTCACAGGGAATTTTTCAAAACCTTTATCGAAACAGAATTCGAGGATAATACCATCCTGGCCTTTAAACGGATGTGGAATTTGAAGAATAAGAAGGGCGAGCATTTTAACAGGCCATGGGAATATATCGCCTATCATTTCAGTAACCGGACGGTTGCCAGCTTTGATACGGAAAAAGAGAATTTTATCGGAAAATACGGAGACCTGAAGGAACCCAGGGCTTTAACGGAGGGAGGCCTGAAAAGACAGACTGGCAAATGGAATGATCCGATCGGTTCCCTCATGATCAATATAATCCTCAATCCCGGCGAAGAGCAGGAAGTGGTATTTGTCCTGGGCCTGGATAAAAAAAGAAAGAATATATCAAAGGTAAAAGAATATTTTTCAGACAGGAAGAATGTGAACAAGGAGCTGGGCCGATGCATCAGGTTCTGGAGCGACCAGTTCGAGAGAGCCAGCGTTAATACCCCTGATGACAGCCTGAACCTTCTGGTTAACCAATGGCTCAAGTATCAGGCCATCAGCTGCCGCATCTGGGGAAGGGCGGCGTTTTATCAGCAGAGCGGCGCTTATGGATTCAGAGACCAGCTGCAGGA
>JAFGFC010000119.1 GCA_016931325.1 Spirochaetota bacterium
AACATCATTTGATTGATCAATATGTCTCTGATCCCGGATACAGAACCTGAAAAAAGTTGTACATCAGATACAGTTCGACAGCAAAAGCCGGGAAACCAAAATAACCCGGGATCGGCATTTCAAATATCTTGATATGAGAAAGGATAGGCACGGAATATTTCCATTTTGTAAGAGCCCAGTAGTTCCAGAATTCCCATAGAAATCCACATACAAAACCCGAAAGGATCAAAGACAAAAGATTGCGCCCATCGCCTTTTTCCAGATCACCCAGGATAGAATACCTCTTCTTTAACAGATAAAGCAGAGGATCCAATACAAAAATAAAACCCAGCCACACAAAAGCCGCCAGAAATTTTCTTGAAGAAAAGGGCAAAATCTTTGGCAGAAAGAAAAAAAGGTCCTTATCAGCTGATCCATCAATAAATCGGCTTGAGAATGAGAGAAGGGGCATAAAAATAAATATTAGCCCGATCAGAAAAAGAATACCCAACGTGAATGATCGAACAGGAATCTTTGGCAACCTTTGTTTAAATAATCCAAGGTTCTTAAAGAGATCAGCAGTAAAGAGGACAGCCGGAAGGATAGTCCCAAAAGCCCAGAAATAACCGAGATACTTCAACGATAAGGATTCTAACAGATTATAATATGTCCAGTTAGAAAGGAAGATGTTAAACCATTCAAAGATCCACCAGAATAAAACAGACAAGAAAAACATCCGGGCAAAGACTCCCGGCGTATGGAAGATAACAGATCGACCTTTTAATCTATAATTAATATAATCAACAAGCAGAATATACCCGGTCCATGCCACGGGAGTGGCAAAAATTTGAAAGAACGAGATTTTCAGTATTAATCCCAGCTCAACAGCCATGATCAATAGAATTCCTATTAAGCCTTCTAAAACCATATTTAATTATATTATACTTGGTTCTATTTTCAACAATTTTATTTTTTCCAGGGGAGCAGGGGACATACCATCACTCAGGTATTATTTGACTTTCATCTAATGTTTGTTATATTCATCTCAACTTTAAGGGGAGGATAGCCATGAAACTTTTTTTTGGCAAAGGCAAACTCTTGGAAGAAAAGATCTTTCAATATCTTAATTCGATCCTGGAGACCAGGAATCTGTTTAAAACAACGGTCATGCATTATTTTGAAGGAAAACTGTCCAATAAGTTCTGCGATGAAGTCCTTTCTGTCCATTTCAAAGAAGCGCGTGCCGATGATCTGAGACGTGATATAGAGCATCAGATGTACGGGAAAGCGCTTCTTCCTGAATTCAGAGGAAATATACTTTCCCTTTTAGAGGAGATCGACAAGCTGGCTAATAAATGTGAATCAATTCTTTTTATGATAAACCTTCAAAATCTCATTGTCCCTTCTTTTTTGAAGGAGAATTTTATCAAGCTGATAGACATCAATATGCGTTCCATCGATGAATCCATTAAACTGGTAAAGACCCTGTTCCAGAACCCGAAAGGGGTAACAGAACTGGTAAAGGTCGTGGACAGAACAGAAAGCGAATCTGATCATGTGGAACGTGATATTATAAAAAAGTTGTTTGACTCGCGAAAGCCCGACAAAGCGGATAAGATCCTTTTAAAAGAACTGTTACTTGAAATAGGAAGCATATCTGACTTTGGAGAACGGATAGCGGATATGGTCAACATTATTAATATAAAGGTCAAGGTCTGATCCATGACCCATTTTTATCTCTCTTCAGGAATATTTCTGGGATGGTCATTGGGCGCCAATGATGCGGCCAATGTCTTTGGAACGGCTGTCTCCTCAAGGATGATCAGATATCGTTCGGCTGTCATTCTGACATCCATTTTCATTATCCTGGGAGCTGTCCTTGAAGGGACCAATGGTATAAAAACCCTGGGAGGATTGACCAATCAGGATCTTCAATCAGCCTTCATATCAGCCCTGGCAGCGGCTCTCACAGTAACCTTTATGACCCTGTTAAAACTCCCGGTTTCCACATCTCAGGCGGCTGTCGGTGCCATTATGGGAATAGGGATCTTCCACTCTTATTTCAATTTTGCCTCTATGACAAAGGTCTTTATCTGCTGGATCGGCACCCCGATTGGAGCCATGCTGATAGCTATCATTTTATATATGGTTTTGAGTAAGATCATTAATCATCTGAATCTCAATTTAATTCAACTGGATTATATCCTCCGTTTTGGCCTGATACTGGGAGGAACATATGGGGCCTATGCTCTGGGAGCCAATAATGTTGCCAATGTAATAGGTGTTTTTTCTAAAATTTCCAGGTTCAGTCCGGGAATGCTTGCTTTAATAGGAGGGGTCAGTATCGCTTTTGGGGTCATTACATTTTCTAAAAATGTCATGCTGACCGTGGGGAAAAAGCTGGTTCCCATGGGAGCTTTTTCGGCTCTCATCGCTATTCTTGGTGAAGCCATTACAGTCCATATCTATGCCAAGATCGGCGTTCCAGTCTCCACGTCCCAGGCTATTATTGGAGCGGTTCTGGGTATTGGGATTATTAAAGGGATGCAAACGATCAACATGAAGACGCTTTATCGGATCCTTTTAGGATGGACCTTTACTCCTATTATGGCCGGGCTGATGAGTTTAGGGCTGGTTTTCCTTATAAACAAAGGTCTTTAATGTCTGTGCCTGGCGATGATCTTTTTGCCTATCCGTATGATCATGCCATCTTTAATATCGCTTTTCTTGAATTTGACCCATTCATCTTTGACCTGTTCATTATCAAAGTCAACGCCACCCTGCTTTATCAGCCTTTTTATTTCGCTTTTAGACATATTTTTGCCAAGCAAAGTGGCTGAAGCGTAGGCAATGGCAGAAGCGGTATACTCTTGTCCCGCTTCATCCAGTTCTTTAAAAAGATCAATTTCAGGAATATCCTCGGGAATCTCCTTTTTTGAGAATAACAGATTAAAATTGGTCTCTTCTTTATCCGCTGTTTTATTATCATAATACCTGGCTACAATATCTTTGGCCAGAATAACTTTTATCTCTTTTGGATTTCGCTTCTGCGCGATATCCTTTTTATATTGTTCGATCGTCTTCCTATCAATATCAGTTAATAGTTCTAAATATTTAAACAAGAGCGTGTCGGGTATGGACATGATCTTTCCAAACATATCCTTTGAATTTTCATTGATCCCGATATAGTTACCATAGCTTTTGCTCATCTTTTCTAACCCGTCAGTTCCTTCCAGCAAGGGCATCGTTAAAATGACCTGGGGCGGTTGATCGTACCTCTTCTGAATGGTCCGGCCAAGAAGAAGATTAAACTTCTGATCTGTGCCTCCCAGTTCAATATCAGCCTTTAATTGAACGGAATCATAAGCCTGAAGCAAAGGATAAAGGAACTCGAGCATGCTTATATCGTCCCCGTTCTTATACCTCTTGAAAAAATCATCTCGTTCCAAAAGCCGGGCCACCGTCTGTTTGGCTGACAATTCGATGATGTCCCTCAGATCCATTTTTTTTAACCAGGAACTGTTAAACACGATCTCCAGTTTATTGATATCCAGAATCCTTGAGATCTGCTGCCTGTATGTATCAGCATTTTTTTTCACTTCTCCTTCAGTCAGCTGATTCCTGGTCTTTGAACGTCCTGTGGGATCACCGATCATACCGGTATAATCGCCGATCAAAAATACGACTCTGTGCCCTAATTCTTGAAAATGGGCCATTTTCCTGAGTAAAACGGTATGGCCAAGATGAAGGTCAGGGGCTGTAGGGTCAAATCCGGCTTTTACAACCAGGGGTTTCTTCGTCTTTATGGAATTTTTTATCTTTTCAATCAGTTCTTCTTCAGAGATTATTTCTACCGTGCCGCGTTTGATAAGTTCCAGCTGTTCGTTCGCAGATAACATGATGGGAAATAATATATTGAAATTATATTATATGTCAACACTGAATTACATATTCAAGGATCCAGGGGTCCAAGTGAAGACAATCTATCAAAGTAAATCTTCACTCGAATCCTTGAACCCCATGGAATGATCTGCTATTAAAATCTTCTAATGCACAAATAGCTTGCATTCTGTCAATATAATATTATATTGAATTAACTATCATGAGCCGGAAAATGGAAAAATTTAAAGGGGTAGGTGCCTCTCCTGGAATTTCCATAGGTCCTGTCCACATTTTTGACGAGGAAAAATATATCATTCCTGATTACGGTATTGATCCTAAGGATATTCCTTCAGAAGTAAAACGGTTCAAAGAATCTCTCTCTAAAACCAAAAATGAGCTGTTAATCCTTCAAAAAAAGTTTTTAAAAACCGTAAAAGATAAAAAATTGGATTTCTTTAAAATGCATATCCTGGTTCTGGAGGATCCCTACCTCGAACAAAAAGTTGTTGAACAGATCGCAGAGAACAGGAAAAATGCTGAATCAGCTCTGTTTGAAGTGATGAGCCAGTATATTGAGAATCTGGAATCCATCCAGGATGAATACCTCAGCGAGAGAGTTGCGGATCTGTATGATATATCTAAAAGAATAATGAGAAATCTTGTTAAAAAACGAAGACAGACCTTGCCACGGATAGAAAAACCGGTCATCATCATCTCCAAAGAATTAACGCCCACCGATACGGCAGGCCTGAACCGGGACAAGATCATCGGATTTGCGACCGACCTGGGTGGTAGAACCTCTCATACAGCCATTGTAGCACGGGCCCTGGAAATACCCGCTGTTGTTGGGCTCCAGCACATTACGCGCAATATTAATGAAGGGGATATTCTTATCATTGACGGGAATGAGGGGCTGGTTATTGTTAATCCTGATGAGAAGGTCTTGAAAGAATACAGGACAGCAAAAGGAGTTTTTGAAAAATTCTCTGAAGAATTAAGGAAGATCCAGTATCTGCAGGCCATCACTGTTGATAAAAAATATGTTAAAATAGCCGGTAATATTGAAATAAGAGAAGGGATTGATTCCGTTATCTCTCATGGCGGGGAAGGCATCGGCTTGTTTCGCACAGAATTCTTATATCTTGACAGGTCAGACCTGCCTACAGAAAAGGAACTATATGACGTATTTAAAGAAGCGGTCCAGAAAATAAAACCTTTTGATGTGATCTTCAGGACCCTTGATATTGGGGGAGACAAGCTGGGAGGTCAATTTACAGCCACTGATGAGATCAATCCCTTTTTAGGATACAGGGCTATCCGTTTCTGTCTGGAGAATATCGACATCTTTGAAACCCAGTTAAAAGCTATTTTAAGGGCGTCATATTATGGAGAAGGCAAAATCATGTTCCCCATGGTATCTTCCGTGGATGAGATCTTGAGGATCAAGGATCTGATAGAACAATTAAAACTTCAGTTAAAGAAAGAAGGGAAAAATTACAAGGAAAACATCAGCATAGGAGCCATGATCGAGATACCATCAGCGGCCCTCACGTCTGATATCATATCCAGAAATGTAGATTTTTTAAGTATCGGAACGAATGACCTGGTGCAGTATACCATGGCTGTCGACAGGAACAATCCGAAAATATCCTATTTATACGATCCCTATCATCCCGCGATCATCCGTTTGCTCAATGAAATTGTACAGAACGCCCACAGGCATCATGTTAAAGTCCATGTCTGCGGAGAACTGGCGGCAGAACCCATGGCCGCTGTTCTTTTTATTGGATTAAAAGTTGATGAATTGAGTATGAGCGCTATCGCGATACCCGAGGTGAAAAAGATCATCCGTTCTGTCAAGTATGCCGATTGTCATGATATTCTGAATAAAGTGCTGAAATTTGAAACATCCCAGAAAGTGAAAGCCAGTCTGCATAAATTCGTTCTGGAAAACATACCTGAATTTGCGTATAAATCGGCAGACTGAATGAGCGGGTAATATTTGGATTTTAGTCTTGCAGGAAATTTTTATTGCTTTTTTAATATAATTGATAATATTAGATGTTTAAATTCCGAGATTCCGGAGGTATGATGTATCAGGTTATATGGGAAAAAATTAAACAGATAAAAGGCTCTGCATTCCTCAAAGCAGGGGTGGCCGTTTATTTTCTCGGTTTTCTTTTTCTGGGAATGATCGGCCAGAATTATACCGGATTCATGAGTTTTTTGGCTCCCTTCTCTATTATTTCAGGGATCATCCTTATTTCTGTCGGATTAATAAAATAAAATTCTGTCTTGAATTATTATCTTATTCAGCGATCTGCAATACCCCAAGGGCACTGGGTCTGTAATCTGAAATAAATAATATGGCTTATAAGAATATTATTATAAAAGGCGCCAGAGAACATAACCTTAAAAATATTGATCTTATACTACCCAGAAACAAATTTATTGTCTTCACAGGTTTAAGCGGTTCAGGAAAATCCTCACTGGCTTTTGATACAATATATGCCGAAGGCCAGAGGCGATATGTTGAATCCCTGTCCACTTATGCCAGACAATTTCTGGGCCAGATGGAAAAACCTGATGTGGAATCGATCGAAGGATTGTCTCCGGCTATTTCAATCGAACAAAAGACCACTCACCGCAATCCCCGATCCACTGTGGCTACGGTCACCGAAATATATGACCACCTCAGGCTGCTTTTTGCGCGAATTGGAAAACCATACTGCCCACAATGCGCAAAACCCATCACCTCACAGACCTCTACTCAGATCATCGATGTTTTGTTGAAACTCCCGGAAGGCGCCAAACTGATGATCCTGGCCCCCCTGGTCCGTGGCCGGAAAGGAGAGTATAAACATCTGATCCATGAGATGGAAAAAGAAGGCTTTGCCAGGATACGGATCGATGGTCAAATATATAATTTTGCAACGGACAGGATCCCGGATCTCGATAAGAATATTAAACATAAGATCGAAGTGGTGGTGGACCGCCTTATCGTTCGAGACCAGATCCGCTCCCGCCTGGCTGATTCAGTAGAAACAGCCCTGCGTGTCAGTGAAGGTCTTTTGATCGCCATGATTGGAACAGAGGGTAAAGAAAATATATTTTCCCAATCATTAGCCTGTCTTGAATGCGGGATCAGTATTCCTGAGATATCACCAAGGCTCTTCTCTTTTAACAGTCCTTATGGGGCCTGCAAAACATGCCATGGCCTGGGCAAGATCATAGAGATCGATCCCAAACTGGTCATTGTTGATCCCCATCTGTCTCTTATGGAAGGCGCTGTTGAACCTTTTAACATAGGGAGAGGCGGCTATTATTTTCAGACGTTTCAGGCTCTGGCTAAAAAATATAAATTCTCTCTGGATACACCGTATAACGATCTACCGGAAAAGATCAAAAATATTATCCTGTACGGGACCGAAGGGGAAAAGCTAATCTTTCAATATGAGAGCGAAAAATGGAAAGGGTCTTTCAATGCCCCTTTTGAAGGCGTTATTAACAATCTGCACAGGAGATACAAAGAAACGAGATCAGAAGCCATGCACGATGAGATAGCCCGTTATATGAGTGACAGACCCTGTCACAGTTGCGATGGAAAACGTTTAAAACCGGAAGCTCTGTCCATAAAGATAAACTCCCTATCCATTATTGATGTAACAAATTTTTCAGTATCACAGTGCATGGATTTCTTTGAAAATATTGATCTGGGAAAAACCGATGCCATTATTGCGAAAGATATTCTTAAGGAGATCAGGCAGCGGCTGAAATTCCTCAAAGATGTCGGATTGGATTATCTCACTCTGGACAGAGAATCAGGGACCCTGTCAGGAGGAGAGGCTCAACGCATTCGTCTGGCCACCCAGATCGGGTCAAGGCTGGTGGGGGTTGTTTATATTCTTGACGAACCCAGTATCGGCCTGCATCAGAGAGATAATAAGAGGTTATTGGAAACACTGCGTTATTTAAATTTTATTGGTAACACGCTTATTGTTATAGAACATGATGAGGAAACCATAAGAAACGCTGATCATATCGTTGATCTGGGTCCCGGAGCCGGAGACCATGGCGGTGAAGTTGTGGCTCAAGGAACGATAGAACAGATCATGAAGAGTAAAAGATCCATAACAGGGAAATATCTCAGAAAAGAAAAAGTGATCCCCACTCCCAAAGATCGAAGAAAGGGCAATTCGAAATATCTATCTATCCTGGGAGCCCGCATGCATAACCTGAAGGATATTGATGTAAAAATTCCTCTGGGAAAATTTGTCGCCATCACAGGAGTATCCGGTTCGGGTAAAAGCACGCTTTTAGGCGAAATTCTATATCCCGAGCTGGCCCGTACTGTCAATAAGGCCAGGGCATGGGGAGGAGAACACGATAAAATTCAAGGGATCGAGTATCTTGATAAAGTCATAAATATCGACCAGTCACCGATAGGTCGCACTCCCCGCTCCAATCCAGCCACTTATACCGGCACCTTTACATTCATCAGGGACCTCTATTCCCGGTTGCCCGAATCCAAGATCAGAGGATATAAGCCGGGTCGGTTCAGCTTTAATGTGCGGGGAGGGCGATGTGAAGCCTGTGAAGGACAGGGGATATTGAAGATCGAAATGCATTTTCTCCCTGATATCTACATAAAATGTGAAGAATGTCAGGGAAAAAGATTCAACAAAGAGACCCTGCATATCAAATACAAGGATAAAAATATTGCTGATGTATTGAATATGACCGTTGAGGAATCCCTGGAATTCTTCAAGGCTATCCCTGCCGTAAAAAGAAAATTAAAGACCTTACAGGATGTGGGATTAGGTTATATTAAATTAGGTCAATCCGCCACAACTCTTTCCGGAGGAGAGGCACAGAGGATAAAACTGGCCAGCGAACTGGCTAAAAAAAGTACAGGTAAAACCTTCTATATCCTGGACGAACCCACAACAGGACTGCATTTCCATGATATCAAAAAGCTGTTAGACGTTTTGAACAGGTTTGTTGACAGCGGCAACACGGTCGTGGTTATTGAACATAACCTTGACGTGATAAAGATGGCTGATCACATCATAGACCTGGGTCCGGAAGGAGGCGATAAAGGAGGATACATCATCGCTGAAGGCAGTCCTGAAAAGATCAGCAAAATCAAAAAGTCTTATACCGGTAATTTTTTAAAAAAAATACTCTAACCGAATGTATAATGTTTTTTCACTTTTTTCAGTATATTCCACGTACACTTCATCCCCTGCGGGAAAGTGACAAGATCTCCTTTGCCTATTTCCACCTCTTCTCCTTCCTCGGGTTTAACCTTGACTTTGCCTTCCAGAAAATAACATGTTTCTTTATCAGAATATTCCCAGGGAAAGGTGCTCGCCTCTTTTTCCCATATGGGCCATGATCTGACATTCAAGTTTTTCAACCTGGATTCATCAGGTTTTTCTATTTTAATTTCCATCATTATATCCTCCATTTATTAATGTATCAAATTAAAGTTTAATGTCAAGATGACCTTTTATCGTTCTTAGTTCATGGTTCAAAAACTATAAACCATGAACTAATTTCATCTGTGGTTATTTTTTAAAAATATTTGACATATAGATTTGATTTAGTATTATTAGAGCCAGGAGGACAGGGGTTATGGATGAAAGGCGAAAATATGAAAGACTCAACCTTTCAGGTAAAGTAAAGACCACGGACATCGATGTTACCAAAGGCATCAATGTGAGCGTCGGGGGGATAAGGATTATCCTGGACAAAGAGATGGCTCTGGGTGAAAAGATGGAGATCGAATTTCTGATACCCGGAAATCCCAACAAGTTCATTGCGAATGGGATAGTGGTATGGCAGAAACAGATCGACGAAGGTTATGACACAGGATTAGAGTTTCAGAACATAAAGGTCATAAGAAAAGACGATTTAAAAAAAGGATGATCCCCCTTAAGGGAATCGTTCCTTTTATATCTTTAAACCTCAGGAGGTGAATAGAATGAAAAAACGAAGCCCATTTGCAGTATTCTTTCTGCCCATCATTACGCTGGGTATTTATGGCATCGTATGGCTGGTCAAAACAAAAGAAGAGATGAAATCCAAAGGCGCGGACATTCCTACAGCCTGGTTGCTGATCGTTCCCATTGCCAATATCGTCTGGTATGTGAAATATGCCAAAGGCGTTGAAAAAGTGACAAACGGGAAAACAACGACTGTGGCAGCATTTCTTCTTTTACTTTGTTTGAGCACCATTGGTGCGGCAATCATTCAAAGTAAATTCAATGAAGTAGGTTGATTTTTTTTAAGAAAATTAGTGATGTAAAAAGGGACGGTACTGTCAAAAGCACTGCCGTCCCTTTTTATTTTATCAGATCGTACAATCTATATAAAATGGATTGACGGGAATAATCCATGGGCCCGGTATCCGGGAACATCAGGAACATCCTTACTCCCCAGACCCCGATGATGATGATTAGAATCACGATCCAGAATAATTCACTTTTGTAGATCAAATGGATCGGCTTTTTTCTCCTGAAAAAGGTCACGGCCCCGACAAGAAAGGCTAAAGGGAACAGGGGATGATAAAAAAAAGCCCCTTTCAGATCCCCTCTGAAAAGATGGATGAAAGACCTGACCAGGCCGCAACCGGGACAGGGCACTCCGTAGATCACTTTAAAAAAACAGGTGGTTTTACTTTCCGTAATAAACACAATAAAAGCCCAGACAACGCCAATAGCGATAAAACCGAACAGGTCTTCTTTTTTGATACGCAAACTAGGCGCTCCACACCTTATTAAGTGAAGATTGCATGATGGCCATATCAACAACAATAAATCCGAATATAGCCAGCACTAAATAAAGGGTCGCATTGTCTTCCGGTTTCAACTTGACCTTTTCCAGGGCCTCATCGATCAGCTGGCCGTATTTATAGACCCAGTAGATCGCAAAAGGCGGACACACTATGCATAATAAAAGATCAAGACCGGGATTCAGATCTTCTTTATTTAAAAATAATTTTAATTCTTTCGCCACGTTATAGATCCATATCAGGTAGTATATACCGCAGGTTATGATCGCGAGAATAATCACAAAGGCGGGAGAACGCACTTTCCCTTTGGGATCTTTTTGTTCAGCCATATAAAAGCCTCCTCTTTTTAATATACTATCTTGTGAAATTTTATCCAAGTCAATGACTTGTTTTTTTTCGTCGAACCTGACGTTTTGGCTTTTTAATAGCGCACAGTCTAATACAGTTTCTTCCTGTCTCTTTAGCTTTATATAAGGCCCTGTCGGCTTTTTCAATTAATTTTATCCTGTCTTCACCGGATTCTAATTGTGAAACACCTATACTCACGGTAACTTTTATTTTTTTGGCTTTATCTGAAGCGCATACGACATTTAATTCCTCTATCGCTTTTCTGATTTTTTCAGCGGCCTTTCGGGCGCCGATCATATCAGTCTGAGGGAGAATGACAACGAATTCCTCACCACCGTATCGAGCCACAAGATCGGATTTTCTTATGCAGTTTCTGAAAACATCCGCCACTTCTTTTAAGACAAGATCACCCGCATGATGACCATAGGTATCATTACATATCTTAAAATGGTCGATATCTATCATTAATAAACTGAGGTCATTTTTAAACCGGCTGGCACTATCCACACATTTCATCAGATAGTTCTGAAAGAAATTATGATTATACAGCCCTGTCAGTCCATCGGTAATGGCCCTCCTGTAAAGGATGGCATTGGATATCGATATACCCGCCTGTTTGGCCAGAACTTCCAGAACTCGTAAATTTTCCTGATTGAAGAGGCCGCTCACAAGCCGGTTATCCAGATAGATCAGGCCTAAAAGATCGTCACGTAACATAATAGGAATACACAGCACTGATCGTAATCCATACTTCACCACACTGTCTTCTTCTTTTAACTTTTCATCCATAGTCGCATCTTCCACAATGAGCGACCTCTTATCCATTTCCACTTTATTAATGATCCCGCGACTTGTATTGAAACCCTCATGTTCAAGTTCTGATTCTTTAACATTTCTAATAACCCTGACCTTTAATATCCTTTCTGCTTTTTCGTCTTCAGGATAGAGGAACAATATCCCTCTTTCAGCGCCGGAAAGCTGCATGGCTTTGTCGATCACCTTTTCAAGAAGATTATCCAGATCAAGAATAGAACTGATAAACGTAATCGTATCAAGGACTGTGGTCATCTCGCGTTCCAGCTGCAGTCTTTCTCTGGGGGTCGCCTCATCCAGATCGGCTTTTTTCTCTTCAACACCAAGCACATCCCTGACTTTTTTCAGATCAGTCACATTGCCCATCCTTTCCAGGATCTCGCCAGCTTTGCATAATAACGACCTTCCTTTTTCAATATTAAATACCCGATTATATTCATTTTTAAACAAATATCTTCCCATCTCATAACAGACTAAAGCCAGATCATACAGATGTTTGTTCTTTTCCGCAAATCGTAAGGCCTGATTGAATGCCATTATCGATTTCCCTTTTTCCCCTTTCAGCCAGAGATATTTTCCTTTTAACCGGAAGGCGGCCCCGTAAAAGATCCTGTATTTCTTTCCCCAATGAAAAGCCAGATCGAGGAGAAATTCGATCCTTTTGAAATAATTTTCTTTCAAGGGCAAAGGAACATCTGTCATTTCGATCTTTCTCAGATAAGCCTCAGCAGTCCAGGTAAAGATATCAAAGGACCAGAATCCTTTGGCCTGTGAATTTAAAAACACTCTGATGCCTTCCTCTCCTTCTTTAATGGCTTTATCATAAAATCCCTTTTGCAGATAAGCAAAAGATAAAGAGGTTTGCACCATAACGATATGTGGATGCTGATTATGCTGCTTTTCATAGATCAAAGCTTCGTTGACAAGGTCAAATATCTCATTATCAACCTCTTTTTTAAGAAAAAGATTCCTTGCTTTTACATTAATGGCCCATCCGGAGGTTACGGGTTCGTTCACCAGCCTGGCGAAGGCATAGAATTCATCCGATATTTTTATGGCTTCTTCCAGATCGCCTTTTTTATGGAATGACCACCATATAAAGGAATAAGCCACAGCGATTTCCCATTTCTCACCCAACGGGAGAAGGGTGTTCAGCGCCTTGCGGCCATAATGAACAGATTCATCCAGCCTGTTAGCCGCACAATACAGATAGCAGAAATACGTATAGGCAAATCCTTCCATTAATCGGTTCTTTATCTTGATGGATGCCTGTAACCCTTTTTTTAAATACTTCTCTCCAACCGGATAATTCGGGAAAGAAGCAAAAATGGGGGCCATTAAGATATTATAATGACAATTAATGACTGAATCTTTCATTTTGTCAACAATATTCAGACCCTTTATGGAGACAAGACCGCTCTTCACAATATCATTAAAATAATAACAATACCCGAGTCTGAGCAGAATTTTAACCTGTACCTGTCTTCGCTCGTCATATTTATATTTCTCATTGATCATAATTTTTTCAAAGATCATATGAATATTCTGAATGAGCATTTCCTTTACAAAGCTCATTTTAGCGCCCATCGGGGTCCTCGGAGTCTGTTTAAAATTTAAAAATTTCAAGGTGGATTCCAGCACCCTGATCGCTTCACTGACCTGCCCCATCTGGAACAGGGTCACTCCCATTTTCTCATAGATCTTGGCCTTGTACAGCTTTTCCCTTGCCATTTGAATGGCGTGCTTGAAATTTTTCATCGCATCATCATAAAGGCCTTCCAGTCTCTGCACATCCCCTAACCCCTCCAGAACAATCGCCATCCTGGCCCCTTTTTCACTTTTTTCAAGAGTTCTTTTTACAAAACCGTAATACTTGATGGCTTCCCTGTTGGCGTACTTTTCCTGTGCTTTTTCCGCTGCCGGGAGGCTGTATTTTAATGCTTTCTCCTTATCCCTGCCTTCAATAAAATGATGCGCCAGGTCAAATATAACCAGTTCTGTTCGATCGCTATATTTCTCTTCAAACGCTCGCCCTACACTCAGATGATATTTTTTTCTCTCCCTTTCTCCCATTTTAGCATAAAAGGCTTCCTTGATCCTGTCATGGACAAAGACCACTTTTCCTTTCTGAAGGCTCTGTTCCAAGAGCTGTCTGTCAATGGCCTTGTCGATCAAATCGACAACCTTATCTTCAGGTCTATCCATTAACTTGTATAAAAGGTCCATATCAAACTCTTTCCCGATAATAGAACCGATCCTGAGAAGGACATCCAGGTCTTCAGGTATTTCCCTGATCCGCTGAAGCAGCATATCAATAATATTGGCGGATACTTTTATTTTATTGATATGGTTCCAGTCCTCTTTCCAGAATCCGTCTCTCCAGACAAGGGCTTTTCTTTCCACCAGTTCCCGCAACAAAGTGATCGCAAAAAAAGTATTACCCATGGTCTTGTTCATAATGTATCGTGTCAATTTCGCGGCCTTTTCTTCGCTCTCCCCCAGCACCTCGGATACAAGATTTCTCATCCTTTCATAATTAAGAAGTTTCAGGTTTATCTCATGCAACGCATATTCTCTGCTTTCAGCCCCTTTCTTGATCCGGCTCAAACTGTGACCGGCATCGACTTCCGTATCCCTGTATGTCCCGAGTATCAGGACAGAGGAACGGTTTACAATTTTTAATATTTCCTCAAGAAGATTCAGGCTTCCCTCATCGGCCCATTGCAGGTCATCAAGGAAAAGCACCATCGCTTCTTTCGATATTAAACTGAAAAATCTGGCGCAGGCCATTCTGAACCTTACATTCTCTTTTTCCGCCGTATCCAATCGTTCGAGAGAGGGGATATCCTTGAAAATTTCTGAAATATTATAATTCAGCTTGGCAATTTCACCCATCTGCTGACCCATGGCTGTCTTCAATCTCTGTGTCTCTTCTTCCCGTTCTGTTTTCGATAGATGTTTCATCCTTCTGATATATTGATCAAGAATGTCCTTGAACGGCTGATAGGGCATTTTGTTCTCCTGATCAAAGCATTTCCCGACAAAGAATAAGCCCTGATGTTCATAGGCATAAGTTCGCAGTTCTTCCACCAGACGGCTTTTGCCAATACCGGGCTCACCGCTAATAAGGCAAAGGCTTCCCTGTTGCTCCCTGGCTTTATTAAAAAGTGATGTTAGTTGATCGTACTCTTTTTTTCTCCCCACAAGCCTGACCCGGTAGGTCAATTTGACTTTTTGATCATGAGTGCCGATCACAAAACCCCTGGCTCCTTTTTGAACCTTTTCCAGATCGTGGATCAACCCGGCTGTACTCTGGTAACGAAGATCAGGTTCTTTTTCCAGTAATTTCATAATGATATCATCCAATTCCTTGGGCAGATCTTTATTCACAACACCCGGTCTGTGCGGTATCATGGCCACCTGTTTGTGTAAAATCTCGCTTGTTTTTTTGCCTTTAAAAGGCAGTTCACCGGTTACCAATCGATAGAACATGATCCCCAGAGAATAAAGATCACTTCGTTCATCAAGGGGTTTATTCACGATCCCGGTCGCTTCAGGTGACATATAACCAAAGGTTCCCAGTATCTCTTCTTCATCCTTTATCTCGCTAAGCTCCATTATGAAGGCCAGTCCAAAATCTAATAGTTTTACTTCATTTCTCTTTCCAACCAGCATAATATTGGCCGGTTTCAAATCTCTATGAATAATGCCTCTCAAATGGACATACCGGAGGGCATCAACGACCTGGTTGATAATCTCGATACACTCTTTGATTTTAAACTTCTTCCCCCTTGCTATGATCTCCAGGAGGCTTTCACCCTGCAATAATTCCATCACAATATAAGGGATGCGATTATATTCCCCCATACTGTAGACCTTTATAATATGGGGATGATTGAATTTGGATATGACTTCAACCTCTTTTTTAAACCGAATACGATCTTCTATATACGATGATGTAACACCGGGTTTAAGGAATTTCATAGCGACATGGTCTTTCTTCACTTTATCTTTGGCCCGGTAGACAATACTCATCCCCCCTTCTCCAACGTTCTCTAATATCTGATACCGGTTCTCAATCAGCTGGCCTTTGTGAATTTCTTTATCCAATATATTCTCCCTGCTGAGGCGGCTTTAGTAAGAATAATAATCCATCAGTAAAAAATACAATTAATAAATTAACACAAACTCGAAATAAAGTAAAGATATTTATTGTCAGAAAAGCGGTTCTTGATCTTGTTTAAAATCTTGCATAAAGCCCGGTGCGAAAGATCTTTTCCGGCTCAGGGTAATTGGCTATCTCGACATAATGAGTATTTAGAATATTCTCGCCTTCTAATTTTATACCAAGATTATCAGTAATAAAATAGAGGGCTTCAAAGTTCAGAGCCGCGTAACTTTTTAACTTTTTCTTTTCACCGGTATGGTCAAGGTAATGCCTTATGTCTGAATATTCCAGGCTGGTATTCAATACCAGATCAAGGATATTGAACCCGATGGTGGATTCCAGACCATTCCTGGCCAGGTAAGGAACTGTTTTTTGTGCGGAAACAACAGAAGGGATATAACGGTATAATATTTTAAAAGAAAAGATCCTGGAAGAAAAATTTAACGATGTGGTCAGACGAACACTTTCGATTTCAACATTATCAATGAAAAAGAGCCTGTCCGTATCCTCATACAGAACAGGAAAATTTTTAATATCATGATAAGAAGATCTGATATTAAAATACAGATTTTCGATCAACTGCAAATTAATGGACAGTGAATATGATGTATCAACCTGAGGATCAAGATCCTGGTTTATTTTGACGTAATAATGGTCCATGATCATACGCTGGAAATATTCCATATCATATACTTTGCTGGCCTCCAGAGAAATATGCAAGGGGCGTAGAATAAATAACAGTTGTGCCAGGGGAGCCAGAACATGTTCGTAATTTTTATTGATATGGGAAGCCACACCCAGATTAACCACTATATTTCGGCTAAACGCGAATTTATCTTCCAGTTTAAAGATCCCTATATTATTTAACCTTCTTTCATTGCTATGCTGAACACTGTTCTGAAACATGATAATCTGCCCGGACAGCGAATTAATCTCGGACCATACTTTTTTATATAAAAGGATAGATTTTAAACTGTTAATTTTTACAGGGTAGGAGAACGTGGAACTCTCAATAGTTGAATTAGATTCATCATAATCAAAACTGGCTGACAGGATCGAATTCTCGGAAAAAAAATACTTGAATTCCGGCAGGATCAGAAATTGCCTTTTGTTCTGTATATCATAGACGGGATTGGAGGCCATCCCCTTGGAAAAATATTTATAAATAAAATTAAGATCCAGCTGAATATTCTCCTGAGGTGAAAAATTGATCCCGGTTTCAAGAGAATCGATCCCAAAAGAGGAATTATATATTGTTTTGTTGCCGACATTATAGCTTTCCATTTTCTCCCTCAGATAGGAGATAATATATCCTTTATTCTCACTTTCCCGGGCAATGGTTAAATTAGCTTTGAAATTCTCAAATGTGCCATATAATATCTCTGCATAGGACAGAGCCCTCTCTTCCTTCTGTTTCTGTGAGGCAAAATAAATATCCGGTTTTACGGTCTGCATGATCTTGATTTCATTGGTAAGTAAAACCGTTTCATCAACAGGCAATATGATCCAGTCCGGTATCTGAGCCTGTAAAGGTTGAGCACAGATTATTGTGATGATGATGAAAATTATCATTTCCCATTTTCCCGCAGGATCTTCAGGGCCTTTTGTTTGTGTTCTTCGCTCAGTTTGTGATACTTTGTAATCGACTCGAGATTATCGAGGATAAACCTATATTCCTCTTCCCGGGCGGCCTCATCGATCAATTTCTCCATAGCCTGAAGCGCCTGATGCGATGAGGGATATTTTCTTATTAAAAGCCTGAGGATCTGGCTTGATTCTAACCGGTCTTCGAGATATAGCAGACATTGAGATTTGATCCAGAGCACCTCCGGAATATCCAGTTCCTCTTCTGTATCCTTAATCACATAGTCACAATATAAAAGAGATTGTTCATAATGTTTTTCTTTATAACTGATCCTGGCCAGATAAAAATAGGCCTTGGTCCTTATCGCTTTATCTTTCTGGTTTTCCAGGATAAACGAAAATAATTCCCTGGCCCTCGAATAATCCTCCTGTTGAAAATAAATCTCACCCAGTTTGAAAGCGGCAAAAACAGCTATTTTCTCTTTGGAATGATCTTTATATACCCTTTCGTAATACTCGATAGCCCGGTCCATCTTTTCCTGACGCAAATAGATATTAGCCAGATTATAATAAGAGGAGGCTTTAAGACTCTCTGTGGGGCTTGTGGTATCTATGATCTTTAAAAGAGCCTCTTGAGCCTCACTGTAATAGGCCATTTTTATATAAATGTCCGATATGATCTTTAAGACCATGTCTTTACATGACATGGTTGAATCCAGGGCTTTATTAAAATATTCAAGGGCTTCCTGATATTCTTTCTTTTCATAAGAGATCTCGCCATATAAAAAATAGGCATTTCCCTGTAAAGGCGAGGAAGGGAAATCCTTAATTAAAAGATCAAGGTACTTGACGGTCAGTGAATATTCTTTATTCTGATAAAAGATCTTGGCCAGATAGTAATAACAATCATCCAGCAACTCAAGATCCGAAGAATACTTTTCTAAAAATTCAAGAAATAATTTCTTGCTTTCTTCAAAATCATTCTTATTATAATACAGGATCGCTATATTAAAAAGGGCTGTCTTTTTCAAGGAGGGCCAGGACGTTCTGTCATAGATCAGACGATAGACATCCATGGCCTCTGATCCTTTTTTCAAATTCTTATAGCATTCAGCCATCCACATATTGATCTCATCCTTTGTTCGATAAAAAGGGTACCTCTCCTTTATCCTCTGGAACTGGTCAAGGGATTTTTCATATTGTTTGTTAAAAAAATAGACTCTTCCCACTTCAAATTCGATCTCGGGTATCAGAGGATTCTCTTTATACTTCTGGATGATCTGGAGAAATTCTCGCAAAGCGCTATCCATGTAATCCATCGCAAAATAAGATTTACCGATATAATAATGGCCTGTTATATTCAATTCAGAATCATCAAACTCTTTATTGAACTCCCGGAAATTCTGTATGGCCAGCACGTATTTTTTTCCATGATAATAGGCAAGGGCAATATAGTATTTCGCTTTTTCTTTAAAATAGGAATCAGGGAAATTTAAAAGTAACCGGCGGAATTCAGCGATGGAGCGGCTGTAAAGTTTTAAATTGAATGATGACATGGCTGAATAGAAATAGCTCCTCTCTTTATCAGCATCAGGAGCAAAAGAAGTAAGGATCTCTTCAAATTTTCTATGAGCCAGAAAATATAATTTATTTTGCCACAATTCAAATGCCGTCTCAAAATCAATGCCCTCTTTTGTAAAAAGCGAGGAAGGCATAATAAAAGACAGGCAAAAAAGCAGAATAATTATTTTTAAAAAGTCCATGTGAAGGAATATAACTTTTTATTTATCTTTGTCAAGGGAATAGACTTTGATCGCCGCTCCCTTCGAGGACACTATCCTGGTTCCCTCAACCAGTATACTTTTGATCCCCCCCTGCGACGGGCATTTGCTCTGGCATATTCCGCAACCGATACAGAGATCTTGATCAACAACAGGGGCCTGTAATTTCTTTCCGTTCTTTTCTATGATCTCTAGTTTAATGGCTTTCTCAGGTATGGGGCAATGTTCTTCGCATACCAGGCAGGGCAGTCCATTGTTCCAGACAATGCACAGGCTTCTGTCGACCCTGGCTGTGCCTATCTTCCATTGCTGTTTTTTTTCCAGGGATAATTCGCTCAGGGAATTGTTGGGACAGACCCTGCCGCATAAATTACATTCATAATCACAATAACTTATATCAGGTCTGAACTGCGGGGTAAAAAGATGCTTTAGCCCATGCTGAAATCCGGCAGGCTGGATCACACCGGTTGGACAGACCCTGGCGCATTCCATACATCTCATGCAATTCTCCAGGCTCTTCTCCGTAGCCCCGGGAGGTCTCAGAAGTTTCTTTTTCTCTTTCAGCACAGACATAAAATTTAAAAACACAAAGGAAGAAAGGAGGGTTTTCAGAAAATCTCTTCGTGATCGCGAAAAGAAATTTTTCTGCCACACAAAGTTTGTCTTACCGGGACAATAATCCCGACAACGAAAACAGAGGATACATAGCGTTTTATCATATTGAACAGGATCCTTTTCATCTATGGCATCCATCGGACACATATTAAAACATACCTGGCAGGATGTACATTTTTCTACTTTCCGAACATATCGGGCAGGTATGGAAAAAAGCCTGTGGATAAATCCAAGGGGACAAACAAATTTACACCAGATCCTCTCCCCCATGAAACTGAAAAGTATAATAATAAGAAAAGCCAGGCTGATACTGGTAAAAAAAGGGGTTGGATTGAAATGGTACCGGAACACTGGTTTCAGGATGGGGATGAACATAAGAGTAAAAAAACGGCTGATAATGGCCAGGGGGCTGAAAAATCCAATAAGATTAATATCAAATAATCTGAAAACAACAATAACAATGATGAGTAAAGCCGGGAAAAACGTGAGCCCTTTGATATACCTGATATTTTCCTTCCCTCTGAAGCCTTTAAAAAGCCAGTCGAAAAAGGTGATGGCATTGCCCATAGGGCATATAAAAGAACAAAACACCCTGCCAAAAAATAATTGGATCAGAAGGATAAAAAGCAGGATGATAAATAAAAAATTCATTTTAAATGAGAACAGGTAGGACAGAACATCCAGTCTCATAAAGGAAATACCCGAAAGGTCTTCATTGATATAAGGAGTGATCAAAGATATCAGGAAACAGATAAAAAAGAATATCTGAAGGACAATAATAATTTTTGTTAATGTTTGCCGTTTTTTCATTTCGTTAATAAAAAATAGTATTTATAGATAAAAAATCAAACTATTTCGATGCGCAGGAAGCGCATCGGGTCAAATCCCCAAGGATGGGAGAGATTTGACCATGCAAATCGCAGGAAGCGCATCGGGTCAAATCCCCAAGGATGGGAGAGATTTGACCATGCAAATCGCAGGAAGCGGGGAGTGTCAAATCTGCAATGGATGGAAAAAGATTTGACCCCGACTTATCTCCTGTAAGTCGAAAATCATTTGACTTGTTAAAATTATTTATATACTTTATGCCTAAAGTTTGGCTGGAGTTTTTATGGTATCCATCATACTCCCTGTTTTAAATGAAGGTGAAAATCTCAAAATACTCGTACCTGAAATATATAAAATCTTAAAAAAGGAAATTTTTGAGATCATTGTGATTGACGATGACAGTAAAGATAATACAGATCAAATATTGAAGGGTATGAAGCAAAAAGTGACTTATATTGCGAGAAAGGACAAAAAAGGGCTGAGCAGCGCGGTCATAAAAGGATTTGACCTGGCCAGGGGAGATGTTTATCTGGTAATGGACTCGGACCTGTCCCATCCTGTGGATGTTATCCCGCGTCTTTTAAAGGAAATCAGGCAGGGGGCAGATATAGCCATAGCCAGCCGTTATATTCAGGGAGGCGGAGTTACAAAGTGGCCATGGCCAAGAAAGCTTATTTCTGTTTTTGCCACGCTGTTGGCCAGACCGATTGTCCCGGTAAAAGATCCACTGGCAGGATTTTTTTGTTTGAAAAAGAACGTTATAAAGAATGTGAGTCTGAACCCTATAGGGTTCAAGATCCTGTTAGAGATCATTGTAAAAGGCCATCATGATAAGATTATGGAAATCCCTTATATGTTCAGGGACCGGTTTGCCGGGGAAAGCAAGGCTGACATCAAGATCTATTTCCAATATAATCTGCACCTTGTAAAATTATATTTTTATAAATTTAAAAATCTTTTTCAAACGGTGTTAAAATGAGTAAAAAAATCCTGATCACCGGAGGAGCCGGATTCATCGGATCTCATCTGGCTGATTTTTTCATTAAAAAAGGGTTCAAAGTGTCTGTTCTGGATAATTTTCTTACGGGAAACATTAACAATATAAAACATCTTTACAATGAAAAGAATTTCGAACTGGTAGAACATGACATTACAAAGCCCATTCGTTTCAAAGATAAGATCCATTACATTCTGCATTTCGCTTCCCCGGCCAGCCCTATTGACTATTTGAAATTGCCTATTCAAACATTAAAAGTGGGGGCCCTGGGTACCCATGTTTGTCTGGGTATCGCGTTAGCCCATAAATCCCGGTTCCTTCTGGCTTCTACCTCCGAAGTGTACGGTGATCCCGAAGTCCATCCTCAACCTGAAAGTTACTGGGGTAATGTTAATCCGATCGGTCCCAGGGGCGTTTATGATGAAGCGAAACGTTATGCCGAAGCCATTACCATGGCCTATCACAGGACCCATAAGATCGAGACACGGATCGTGAGGATTTTCAATACGTATGGAGAAAGAATGCGATTAAATGATGGCCGTGTCGTCCCTAATTTTATCACCCAGGCCTTGAAAAGCAAACCCCTGACAGTCTATGGGGATGGTTCTCAGACACGAAGCTTTTGTTACATATCCGATCTCGTAGAGGGGATCTATCAATTGCTTTTTTCAAGGATCACATCGCCTGTTAATATGGGGAATCCCATTGAAACATCTATCCTTGAATTCGCGAATATCATCAAGAAACTGACAGGAAGCAAAAGTCGCATTGTTTTTAAAAAGTTGCCTCAGGATGATCCCAAAGTGAGGCAACCGGATATCTCAATGGCTAAAAAAGCCTTTCAATGGTATCCCGGGGTAAAACTTGATGATGGATTGAAAAAGACGATCGAATGGTTCCAACAAAATTTAAAATAAATTTCATGTTCCTGGCCTTGTTTGTCTTCCTTACCTGCTCTGTCAAGAACCAGACCATCAAGGAGGACAAGCCTGTACCGGACAACACGATACAATCTATACCTCAGAAACAGGCGTTTTATTTTATTTCAGGGCAGCATTCTGAAGGTGATGTATGGTTGTATGATATTGTGGCGAATTCGTTCTGGCAGATCACTTATTTAAACAATGCCAATATTGAGATCATCAATGTATCTCCGGACAGAGCGTATGTGATCATACAGGATGAAAATCATGATGCGTTTGTCATTCATTCAGATGCACGCGAATATTTTCCGATCAAAAGATACCCTGATGAGAAAAAATTAAAATTAATCCGTAATATCTGCTGGATATCAAATCATGCCTTTTTATGTGTCGCCTCTGATGAGGAAAAAGGGGATACGGTATTTAAAGTTAGTCTTTTGGATGACGAATGGTATTCTTACGAATTTGAACCCTTTGGTGTTTTGAACATTTCGAAACCCGAATCCATGATACTTTCAGCTGACAGAAAATATCTGGGCTTTCTGGCAACGGATATTTCTCATAACAACATTCTATCGCTGTACAGGATGGATAAAAACGATATCAATCAATTAAGTTTCGTAAACGGCACCAATATTCATCTGATCTTTAATGAACAGAACAACGGTTTATTTTACAATGAAAATAAGACCCTGTATAAAATAGATTTTAACAAATACACCAAAATACTTTTAATCGGACCGGAGACTATTGTAAATCTTTATCAAAACCCAAAATTTAAATATCTGATCTATTACACGATAAAAGGGGACAATAATTTTACTTTGCTTTACGAAAAAAACACCGACACGATCGGTCCCGGAACATATTTACATTCCTTTTCAGGCATCAGGGATATCTATTTTTTTGAGGATGGCAAAACCCTGTACTATGATACGTTTAAAAACGAATTGCACTCATTTGATTTGAAAACCCATGAAGATAGACTTATATTCAATGACTGTGCCCTTTTCTCACTTTTTAAAAAATGAAAAAACGACCTAATGTCCTTTTAATAAATCCGTGGGTCTACGATTTTGCTGCTTTTGATCTTTTCCTGAAACCCCTGGGCCTTTTATACCTTTCTTCTCATTTAAAAAAAACAGGGATCAAGGTTCATTTCCTTGACTGCATGGACCGGTATGACACGTATTTTATACAAAAAAATTGCATCATGGATAAAAAATCAGGCACAGGCAAATTTTATTCCGAACAGATCGAAAAACCAGGGCCGCTTAAATTTGTTCCACGCCACTATAAACGATATGGTCTTCCCTTTGATGAAGTTTATAGAAGGTTAAAAGAGATTGGCCGTGAAAAAATCTCTGCCGTGTGTATTACCGGGATCATGACATACTGGTACCGGGGTGTCCGTGACATGATAAAACTGGTTAAATCTGTTCTCAAAGATGTTCCGGTCATACTGGGCGGTATCTATCCCACCATAATGACCCACCACGCCAGAAACACATCAGGTGCTGATCTTGTAATACCCGGTTATAATATGAAAAATATACTGGAAAACATTTCAAAGATCATCCATTTCCTTCCTGAAAACGAGTCCGTCTCCGGGGAATATTTTACAGAATGGGGGGATCCGGATTACTCCCTTTATAAAAAGCTGTCCTACCTTGTCCTTTTAACCTCTATGGGCTGCCCGTTCAAATGTACTTACTGCTCGACCCCCCTGCTTCATCCGGAATTCTCTTTCAAACCTCCCGAATCTTCGTTTAGACTGATTGAAAAATTCAAAATCAGGGACATTGCTTTTTATGATGATGCCTTGCTTTACCGTTTTCAAGAGAATTTACAACCGTTACTTCTGAAAGTCATTCGATCTAAAAATAAATATCATTTTCATGCTCCCAATGGCCTGCATATAAAATTTATAAATAAAGACGTAGCCCCGCTGTTATATAAATCCCGTTTTAAGACTCTGTATTTGAGTTTTGAAACCAGTGATCCCGTGAGACAGAAAATATCAGGTAACAAGACCACAACAGACGAATTCATTCAGGCGGTCAAATCACTCAAAAAGGCCGGATTTAAAACTGATGATATTAAAGTCTATTTACTGGTGGGATTCCCTGATCAGAAAAAACAAGAGGTACTTGACAGCATTAAAATGGTCAGGGATTCAGGGGCTTCACCCAAGGTAGTAGAGTATGCCCCCATACCGGGAAGTCGGGATTATAAAAAATATTTTTCAGACAGATTGATAGATCCCCTGCTCCACAATAATTCTATCTTTTATGCAAAATACAGTCCCTTCACGTGGGATGACATGCATTATTTCAGGCAAAAGGCGAAAGAGAGCCTTTAGTATCATCCGGGGATCCCCTGTTCCCGATTCTAATCTGATTTCCGCTTTGAATATTTTCCTTGCCATTTATATTATATGTATTATTATTATATAAAATATGTAATTCATGGCTTTGGGGTTATCAATACAATAGTATGACTCAAAATATTACTTCGAAAGAACTTTTAGCCATCAGAGAACATAGCTTGAATGCTTTAGAAGAGTATATCAAGCTTATTGATATTCTTGGGGGTGAGGATGAAACCCTTATTCAAACCATGTTCCTTGGATTCGCGGCGGAATCCATCTTCGCTGACCGTGTTACCTACTATTTCTTTGACGAAGGGAAGAAAAAACTATACCCCAATGTCCTGCGAATATACAAGGACAAGAAACTGGTACCTTATGACTACTATTCTGACCTGAAGGACATTTTTATTAAATCCGGAGAAGATACCTGTGGCGTGGTGGCTCAGACAAAAACGCCTCTTTTTATTGAAAATGTCGGTAAAGACAAACGATATTCAGGTATAGTGGATAAAAAAATTAAATTAAATATACATTCCATAATCTGCTTCCCGCTGATCATTCATGAAAACCTCTACGGGGTCATTGAAGTGGCCACATTAAAGAACAACAGACCCCTGACCAATTCAGATTACTATGTTATTTCTATTATTGTCAAGATCACCATGACCATTATGGAAAAAATGAAACTTTATAAATGGTCAATAACAGATAATCTAACACAGGTCTATAACTATCAATTTCTGCAAATATCACTGGAAAAAGAGCTGGCCCGGGCCAAGAGATACCCCAATGATGTGGGTGTGATCATGATGGACATTGATAATTTTAAAGAATTAAATGACAAGTATGGACATGTCTTTGGCAACAGTATTCTTCAGGGTCTGGCTCGGATCATCAATAATTCCATCAGGAAAAATATCGATCTGCCCATACGATATGGCGGGGATGAATTTTTGCTTCTTTTACCTGAAACCGATCTTGTCGGCGCGAAAAGTGTAGCCAAACGTCTTCTGGAGAGAGCCAGCGAAGAAAAATTCATAACCGACCAGCAGGAAGAAGTCCATGCCACTTTGAGTATTGGTGTTACAGCGGCCCATAAGGATCAGGTGATCAATAAGGACAAGCTGATAAAAAAAGCCGATGATGCCATGTATAAAGCGAAGAGGCAGGGGAAGAATCGCATCTCTATCACTAATTAATTTTTCTTCACATTCGAAGGAACTTTTCCTTCGAAATTAATTTAGTAAAACCCAAATGGGCTCGCGGTGGGAGATCAAGTCCTTAATGCTCTTGATCTGACACGAGGCAGGAGAGCACGGATGTCACTGACATCCAGATTGCCGGCGCCGATCTTCAGGGCATTGGCAGCTGCTACAGCCGTAGAAAAAACTAAACTCTGTTTGAAATCATATTTTTTAATAAAAGAAAAAATCAATCCGGCTGTAAAGGCATCTCCGGACCCCACGGTGCTGACCTTTTTGATCCCGGGCGCCATAACCCTGAGCCATTCCTTCCCGTCAAAGCCCAGGCATCCTTTTTTGCCCATGGTTAATATAATGAAACTTATCTTCTTTTTTAACAGGTCCTTCGTCTGTCTTTTAAAAGAGATCCTTTTTTGATCTATAAGGTATAAAAACTCATTCTTATTTGATTTAATAAGATCAGGACCGGAACAGATGCTTTTTCTTAAAGGGGGACCGCTTGTATCCAATATGGTAAAAACCTTATTTCTCTTTGATAGATAGATAAGTTGCCCGTAAAAATCCAAAGGCAGACCGGGGGGCTGACTTCCGCACAAAACAAGATAATGGGATCGTTTTATCAGAGAGGAAAATTTTTGCAGAAAGATCCTCTGTTCTTTCGTTGATATGGCAGGGCCCTGTTCATTGATGACAGTTTCACTGCGATGAACCGGGTCAACCACAATGGTGATATCACGGCTATTCCCCTTAATAGGAATAGAGATAAAGTTTATTTTTTCTTTTTTAAAATTTTCTTTAACTGATCGAGTGTTTATCCCGCCCAAAAAACCTATTACGGTACAGGATATCTTTAGTTTATTCAGGACCCGGGCAACATTAATTCCTTTTCCTCCGCCCACTTTGATGGTTTCCTGTGGCCGGAAAACACCATTTAATTTATAGTGAGGCACGATATGGGTTTTATCGATGGTTGTATTGAGGTTAGTGATTAAAATCATATCTATATTATGAAACGCCAATTACAGATTTTATCTTTGTAAAATATAAAAGCAGTTCATCGTTTTTCGTTCGTCGCTTAATAATATAAAAACGTTAAACGCAAAACAATAAACGAATAACTATCCTATATTTCACTTTCAAATACTATTTGAAAAAATCACTCATAATACGATGCGGCGCTTTTATCAGATTCCCAGCACGTCACTTTTTTTAATTTAACATGAGGCGAGGAACCCAGCTCCATGGACATCTTTTCATAAATATATCTTGCGATACATTCTGTCGAGGTGGCATTTTTTTTAAAATAGTCAATATCGTTCAGATATTTATGATCCAGGGTATGTAAAATCTTATTCAGCCTCTTTTGCAGATCCCTGAAATCCACCGCCAGTCCTATTTCATTCAGCCTGTCACTTTCGAACAGGATCTGTACTTTCCAGTTATGACCATGCAATTGTTCGCAATCCCCTTTGTAGTGATTTAACCTGTGTGCGGCAGAAAAATCATCCTCTACGATCAATTCATACATTCTATAACACCTTTAAAAGATTATGAGCGATGGTTTCGATCTCCTTTTTCTTTAAAGCCGGATAGATAGGTACCTGTATCAGTTTTCTGTAAAGATGTTCCGCATTCGTATATTGGTCAGGATCGGGAAAAGCCCTGTGAACAGAAAAAGCAATAGGCCGTTGCACGATCATCCTGTTGCGTCTGCAAAAATCAATAACACGCATGATATTGGATTCAATAAGAAGAGTATACTTTCCATATACGTTTTTCCGATTGGTGATCTCTCTGTATATTTTATATTTTGATTTCATAAACTTATTATCATAAAAAAAAGCCAATTCCCGCCTTCTCTCAATAAACTTATTCAAAAGCTTCAGTTGATTCAATCCCAGCGCGGCGGAAATATCAGCCATTCGATAATCAAAGGCCAGATGATATTCTTCATGAAACATGCGAGGATTAAATTTCAATCCCTTTATCGTCTGAACCAGTTCTTTTGAATCTGTAAGGATCATCCCGCCATTCCCTGTTGTAATAATTCCATCTGTATCAAAAGAGAACAGAGAAACCAAACCGAAATTCCCCACATATTTTTTCTCATTTGTATTTTCCGAATGATATTCAGCTCCCAGCGCATAAGAGCAATCTTCGATAACAGGTATTTCTAATTCGAGGAATTTATCGATATCAGCCGGGATCCCAAAGTTATGAGAGAGGATTATGGCTTTTGTTTTTGGTGTGATCTTCTTTTTGACTTTTTTAAAATCCATATTATAAGAATCCATCTCAACGTCTATCAATATGGGGCTGGCTTTAATGTAATGTAAAGCATTTAAAATTGAAATATCAGAATAGGCCGGAATAAAGATCTCGTCACCTTTTTTTATTCTCAAGCCCAGAAGGGTCAAATGCAGGGCTGAGGTAAAAGAATTGACGGCTATTCCATGCCGCTTACCAATAAGGGCACATAACTTTTTCTCGAATTCATGGGCCAGTTCCCCTTCCTCAATTCGTTCTGTTATAAGACAGTTCAATACCTGTTCAAGATCTTTTCGCACTATCGTTGGTTTGTTAATCGGTATCATCAGTCTTCCTTTCTGGTTAAACACTCAATCCCCGCGACTCAAGAATTATTACTTCTAAATTTCTAACCTCGAACGGGGCAACGTCGAACCATTTTTATTGTATTAGACTATTAAATTTAAAATAGTTGTCAACAGAAATTTTAAGGCAGGCTAGATATTCATCGCAGGTGTCGTCATGTTCCGGCCTGATTTTTTGGATATATAAAGAGCCTGATCAGCCTGTCTGATCATCTCTTCATTATTATAGCCTTTTTTATATGTGGCTATTCCCAGACTTAACGTCATGTACATTTTTTTTAAATTCGTATCCTTGTGAACATTGAATACCTCGACTGTTTTTCTCAATTTTTCAGCTACTTTCATAGCGGAGAGAAGATTGGTATGAGGCAGTATAATAGCGAATTCGTCCCCCCCGTAACGGCAAAGAATATCAGAAACGCGGATGCAATCCTTTATCACTTCAGCTACAAGTTTAAGGGCCTGGTCCCCCATAATATGTCCAAAGCTGTCATTATATTCTTTAAACTGGTCAATATCGATCATGATCAATGACAGCGGGATAGAATGCCGAATGGCCCTGTTGATCTCCCGATCAAGATAGATCTTGAAATAGCGATGATTCAAAACCCCTGTCACGGCGTCTGTAATGGCCTCATTGCTCAATTCTTCATACAACTTGACATTATTAATCACAGCGGCTCCATGATTAGCCAATAAAGAAGCATATTTGATGTCATTATCATTAAAGACACCCTGGTCAATTCTTTTATCAGTGAAATTCAATACCCCTATGATCTCTTTCTTGATCTTCATGGGAAGGCTCAGAAAAGATTTACTTTTATATTTCTCTTTTTTACGGGATTTAAAGCGTACATCCTGTTCGATATCTTTTACCAGCAAGGGCTGCCCGTATTGGGCTACCCACCCGGAAATAGCCTCCCCCAGTTTAAGGCTTGTCTTTTCAGCCACATTTTTTTCGATCCCTTTACTGGCGGCGATTATCAGGTCATTATTGTACACCAGCATGACCGAGGCTTTATCAGCCCTTAACAGTTCGCATCCTCTTTCAATGATATAACTGCATACCTTCTTGATACTTCTGAAAGAACTCATCTCTTTGGTCATTTTTAGTATACTGGTTAATTTATCTTTCTCAAGAGAGAGTTGACTTAATAACTTTATATTTTCTTTTTCCAGTTTTTTATTCTCCAGGCATTTTCTGATCCTGTTTTTGACCTGGTCCATATCAAAAGGCTTGGTAATATAATCATTGACTTCTTTTTTTACAGCATCAATAGCCGAATCCATCTCCGGATAGGCTGTTATGATAATGGAACAGACATCAGGTATTACTTTCTTTATTTTTTCTAAAAGTTTCAGGCCATCCATATCAGGAAGTTTCAGATCAAGGAGAACAAGGTCATAATCCCGCTTTTTCACCTCTCCCAATCCTTCCCGGGCCGTGGCTTTGGAGAAAACGGAATATTTCTCTTCTTTCAGGATCTTTGACAGCGTCGTACGAATAGTATTATCATCATCAACGATCAATATCTTATCTTTTTTCACTCACAATCTCCTTGATCAACGAGATTAATTCATCTACATCAAATGGTTTATAAAGGCATGTGATAGCGCCGTAATCCAACGCTTTTTTGATGATCTTTTTTTCATAAAAAGCTGTGATCATAATACCCTTCATTTCAGGGTGAGCCTTTTGAAGGATCTTGTAAGTTTCAACTCCATTTATGCCGGGAAGTTTAACATCAATGATGGCGACATCAAGGTATTCCCCTTTAGCCTTTTTAATCCCTTCTTTTCCCTTGCCGGCTGTAATAACATTGAAATTTATTTCTTTCAATATGGCCCCCAGCATTTCACAGGTAACCTGTTCGTCATCAATGACAAGGACAGTTTTTTTCATTGGAATCTTGTTTTTTTTGCTTTTTCCCATAGAATCCTCTTTATATTATCGTATATTTTTGAATTGTCCACTATAAAATTATTTAATCATTTAAAGGCAGCTGAATGAGGAACGTCGTTCCCTGGCCGACTTTGCTTTTCACTTTGACATGGCCTTTGTGTTTTCTGATGATCTCGTTCACAAGGGTAAGGCCAAGTCCTGTTCCTTTGACTTTATCCGAGAAAAACGGCTCAAATACCTTTTTCATTTTATCCGGGGAGATGCCCACACCCGTGTCAGTGACAGCTATTTCAACTTTGTTATTTTTCATCATGGTATGTATAGTCAGATGACCTCCTCCTGCCATGGCTTCCCGCGCATTCACGATCAGGTTGATGAATACCTGAGTTAATTTATCTTTATCCGCTCTCACTTTAGGCAGTTTGGATAATCTTAGTTTTATAGTAATATCAAAAAAATTCATTTTTTTCTTGATCGAGCTGAGGACCTCTTCGATCAGGCTGTTTACATCCACGGTGGATTTATTCAGCACGAATCCTCTGGATAATGTTAAAATATCACTAATGATATTCGATGAACGATCTATCTCTTTATTGATATTTCTCAATATTGTCTCCACCTTTCTATCCTTTCCTTTTAAAAGGTGCTTTAAATAATACGTGGAGATCTTCATGCCGGCTAAAGGATTTTTCAGTTCATGAGAAACCATAGCCGCCATTCGCCCGATCACCGCCAATCTTTCGCTCTGTAAAAGCTTTTTCTGGGTTTTTTTCAATTTTTTATAGGCCTCTTTAATGTCCAATGCCATGCTCAGGGCGTTTAAACGAGCCTGATCCAGCTCCTTTGTCCTGTCCAATACCATCTTCTCCAGACCGACATTCACCTTCTTCAGGGTCTCGTATAACCTGGAATTCTCAACCGCTATGCCAATAGTATTTCCGACTGATTCCAGCATCTGACTTTCATTTGGATTCAATTCGTGATAGCTTTTGGAAGACAAAGTGCCGATCCCCACTGTGCCTTTGTGAGATTTGATGGGGAAAAAAACAGTGGACTTTAATTTCAAAGACTTGATCTGTTCAAACAACGTAAAATTCGTTTTTAATTCTTTATAGCTATGGAGTAATTTAGGTTTTTTGATCTTGAGCATCTTTTTTAAAAAAGAGGTCCGCCCCTCCGCGAGATCCTTTTGCGCTATCTTGATAATTTTACTTTCCCTGTCCAGACCTACCAGCGAGACCATGGTTAGATTGCGATTTTCATCGAGCAGAATAATGGAAGCAATATCTGTTCCGGTCAGTTCCAGGATCTTCTCTGCCACACTATGCAATATCTCGTTTAAATTGAATGAACGGCTGATGGCCACAGCGATCTCCAGAAGGATGGCCCGTTCCCGGGCAATGACCCTGTAACGTAATTCACTCTCTCTTAATTCCCGATGCGCCCGTTTCGATTCAGTAATATCCCGGTTAATACCCCTGTACCCCAGGTACTCACCCTGCTCGTCAAAAAATGGCTCAGCACCTGTCTCTAAAACCACAAGATGCCCGTCCTTATGTCTATTGAGATTCACCATACCCTTAAGGGGCTTTTTGGATTGCATGGCGACTCTGATGATGGCCTCCACCCTTTCCGCTTCATCAGGGGGCATGAAATGAAACGGTTTCTTTCCCATTACCTCTTCAGGTTTATATCCGAGAAGTGATTGCACCTTGGGGCTGGAATAGCTGTATGAACCATTCTGATCCAGTTCCCAGACCCAGTCAGAACTTGTTTCAATGAGCAACCGGTACTTTTCTCTGCTTTCCCGTATTTCTCTGTCTGAGATCTCTCCCAGAAAAATATAGAAAAAAAATCCCCACAGGGTCGGGATCAGGATACCCAGAAAATCACCATAAATATCGATTTCCCGGCTTAATTCCCGGTTCACAATGAACCACTCCAGGGTATTTAATAAATTATAGATAACAATAATAAAAATAAGAAAGATGAAAAAATATTTTACATCTTTCGGAAATCGGCTTTTCCTGTCCATGATAATGATCAGTATCGCCGCCAATGACATTAAAACACTCAAAGTGTCTAAAAGACTTATAATGTTCATTCTAAGGTTCCTTTTTTTGAAAAACACGTCTGGCCCAGATGACCAGAAAGACCGAACTGGCCAAATAAAAAATGTGTTCAAGTATATTCAATAACTTATTCAGCAGTAAACCTTCCATTACAGTAAGGACCCATCCGGATAAAAGACAAAAAAACCCTGTTAAAAGAAGGCGATAATGAAGTATTTTTTGTATACGTCTCAGATTGGCGAGAACAAAGATCAGAATTCCCAATCCGATAAAAAGCATAATAACTTCATTTTCTTCGTACATTGGTTAAACCTGATACTCCCCTGGAATAATATTCCTTTTTCAATGTTAATATTTTATACTGATGAATTGATCTTTCCTGTCAACTTTTTTAAGAAAATCTTACAGCATTTTTAAATATTTCAAGGCCAAAAGGGTGAATTTTCATTTTATTCCATTTAAGGGATTGATAAAAAGGATGTTGCCCGGATAAAATAAATCGTTCGGGATGAGGCATCATACCCAGCACATTCCCCTTCGAGTTAATAATACCGGCAATATCTTTCTCTGCCCCATTCGGATTAAAAGGATACTGTCCCCGGCAGACGCTTCCGTCATCCATGCAGTAATATAATCCTACTCTGTTCTGGTCTTTTAAATTATGGATGTTTTCCTGCTGCCCTGCCACAAATTTTCCTTCGTTATGGGCCACAGGCAGATAGATCACTTCCGGCAATTTCTTGAAAAAAAGAGACCCGGTATTAATTTTGAGATGCACCCAGCGGCACTCGAACCGGCGCGAATCATTCTCGATCAACGAAAAAGATTGATCATACAGAGATTCATCAAGGGTCAGAAATCCGGTTTTCACGAGAATTTGAAATCCATTACAGATCCCGATAACGATCTTGCCTTCTCTGACAAATTCCTTAAAAGAATCATACAGGATAAATTTTATTTCATTGGCCAGGATCTTTCCGGCTCCAACGTAATCCCCATAGGAAAAACCTCCCGGTATGACCATAAGATGATAATCTTTTAAAAGGGAGCTGTTCTTTTTTATAACATTGATGTGTATCTCGTCCACACGGGCCGCCCCGGCCATTTCCAGGGCTTTGACCGACTCTTTGTTACAATTCACACCTGCCGCTCTCAGTACCAACGCCTTTACTTTTTTCATTTTGATTACCTTTTTATTAAGAACGACCACTGAATACACAGAAATATTTTTTGAATTTTTTAGTTCCTTCTTTTTGAATTCTGTGATCTCTGTGAACTCTGTGGTTTCTCTTTTCTTATAATTTCTTCATTCCCGGATTGCGCCAGTAATATAACAGATCCTTTACTTTGGTCTTTATACACGCGTCTCCCTTTTTATTCTTTAAAACAAATTCATCTGAATCATTGATGGTTCCAACAGGTCCATTGGGGATATCCCGGAAAAAGCTCTCAAACTCCTTTTGTTTTTCAAATGGCACCTCGACAAGAAAACGGGTATTCGATTCAGAAAAAAGGATCTCGTGGTCTTTTTTAATACCCTGAACAGGCACATTCCCAAGAGACCCGTCAAATCCAAGACCCGAAGCCAGACTCATCTCAGCCAGAGCAACGGCCAGGCCACCGTCGGAAATATCGTGAGCTGATATGATCAAGCTTCTTGTAATCGCCTCATGTATCTTTTTGAATATGTTTCTGGCCATTTTAAAATTAATGTCAGGGATTCTGTTTGACACTTTATTCTTCAAAGCCAGAAAAGAACCTCCTCCCGGTTCATTTTTTGTTAACCCAATAATATAGATCAGACCTCCCGGCTTTTTACAATCCATACTGACAGTATATTTCATCTGGATCGTCCCAAAGACCGTGATAAGGAGGGTATAGGGAACAGACATAACTCTGTTCTTATGATCATCTTTAAAAGAAAATTCATTATAAAAGCTGTCTTTGCCGGATACAAATGGTATTTTCCATTGCACCGAAGCATCATGGCAGGCCTGGGCAGCCAGTGCCAGAGCGGCCAGATGTCTTTTATTATCCGGATTTCCCCAACAGAAATTATCTAAAAGCGCGCAATCATCTATATCCGCGCCGACACAGACAGCATTCCTCAGGGCTTCATCTATCGAGGAACAGGCCATCCTGTACGGATCCGCATCCCCCTGCCGGATATTTATTCCATGAGCGATCACCATACCTTTTTCAGGTGTCGAAAGGTCAGGCACGATCACCGTGGCATCTCCGGGACCCTGGTTTTTCCCCTGCAGCGGTTTGACAAACGTCCCCCCTTTGACTTCAAAATCATATTCCCTTATCACTGATTCCTTGCTGGAGATCTCATAACTGGATAATAATTGAAAAAGATCATCTGTATAATCTTTTTGATCCTTAAGAACAGATTCTTTTACCTTTTTCGTGGTCCAGACAGCCTGGCGTTTGCTCTGTGGTAACCCATCATGGAGAAAATGAAGATCAAGATCCCCGCAATTCTGATCATTAAAAAAAACTTTTAATCGGCCTGTTTTTGTAAACTTTCCAATGATCGTAGCCTCAACATCTTCCTCAGAGAACAGCCGTATCAGGGGCTTCACCTTATCCTCAGGTACGGCCAGGACCATCCTCTCCTGGGATTCTGAAAGAAAGATCTCCCAGGGTCTCATATTTTGATGTTTCAGAGGCACACGTTCCAGATAAACTTCAGCCCCCAGGGACGAAGCCATTTCTCCAACCGCGGAAGAGAATCCGCCTGCCCCGCAATCCGTGATATTATGATAAAGGTCCCTGTCCCTGGCCTTTATCAAAACATCCATGAACTTTTTCTCTGTAATGGGATCTCCTATCTGTACGGCTGCTGCGGATGTCTCTTCTGACTGAGAATCCAGATGGGCTGAAGAGAAAGTGGCCCCATGGATACCATCCCGGCCGGTCTTGCCTCCTATCACCACGATCAGATCTCCTGACCGGGCTTTCTTTTTATACTTGTCTGGGGGGATAATACCGGCTGTTCCTACAAAAACAAGCGGATTGCCGATATAACGGTTATCAAAATGGATGGAGCCATTCACAGTGGGAATACCGATCTTATTCCCGTAGTCCTTGATCCCCTGGATCACACCGCTGTACAATCTTTTCGGATGAAGAACCCCGGGTGGCAATTGCTCATATGGAAAATCGGGAAAACCGAAGCAAAGGACATCAAGGCTGGCTACAGGAAAAGCTCCCAAGCCTGTGCCCAGTATATCTCTTATAACACCGCCCACTCCTGTATTGGCCCCGCCAAAAGGGTCCAGAGCCGAGGGATGATTATGTGTTTCCACTTTAAAAGCAAGATGATAATTCCTGTTAAATTTTATGATACCCGCATTGTCCTTGAAAACGGATACACATATATTATTCGAAGATTCCAGATACTTTTTTGTCGCCTTAACAATAGTTTCTTTAAAAAGATTATTATATACTTTTCTGGTTTTATCTTTTCTTAATTCAATGTTGCTGTTGAAGACCTTGTGTTTACAATGTTCAGACCAGGTTTGAGCCAGTATTTCCAATTCCATGTCTGTCGGAGAACGTTTTTCCTGGTTATAATATTTCTTTATGGATTTCATTTCATCCAGATTAAGCGATAGCACTCTGTCCCGGCTTAACTTGACGAGTTGGCTATCAGATAAATTATGGATATCGATGGTTTCGACTTTCATATAATGTTATTCATTATGATCACCGAACCTTCAGGCTCGGTTATCATCGATTTTTACTTTTTTAATTACTTATACAGTAACCGAGATTGAAGGTTTCCCGAGGAATTTCTCTGAAATTCCCGCCCCGTGGAATGCAGAGCATTCACGGGATTTTGCCCCTGGAATTGCCTTTCAATTCCTAGGGAGGATCCAATCTCCCCAGAAATCCTAAAGGGATTTCAGGGACTATACCCCGGAAAATCTTCCCTGTAATCTAAAAGATTACGGGGACAAAATCCTGGGAATTCTAAGAATTCCTCAGGGCAAAGGACAATTTCTAAGGACGACTACAAGACTCGGCTACTGGAATCACCTACAATTAAATCAATCCGGTTTCTTCTGGGAAACCGAACATAAGATTCATATTCTGAACAGCCTGACCCGCGCCACCTTTTATTCTATTGTCGATCACGCTGAAGACAAGGAGGTGACCCGTTCTCTCATCCGCCTTTAAAGCGATCCGGCAAAAGTTGGTATTCACCACATCCTTGACCTGAGGAATTCTATCCTTGTGTATCTCAATAAACTTGCACTTTGAATAGGACTTTTCATAAAAGTTGTAATAGTCATTTTCTGTCATGGTTTTTTGGGGTTTCACGATTATGGTATTAAAAATTCCGTTTTCAATAGATGTGATATGAGGGACGAAATTCAGGCTTATTTCTTTGCCTGCAAAATCACTCAAATAGGCTTCGATCTCAGGTGTATGCTGATGGTCAGTGACTTTATAGGCAATGATATTATTGAAAGCGTCCATAAAAAGATTTTTACCCGGAATGGGATTCCGGCCGGCTCCTGACACACCGGAATAAGAAACAATAAAGATATCCTGAAAATGGATCGCTTTGTTCTTTAACAACGGATACAGGGATAACAGAATTCCCGTGGGATAACAACCCGGATTGGCCACCAGAAATGATCGTTTTATCTTTTCTGTATAGATCTCGCTTAATCCATAGACGGCTTTTGAGAGCAACATGGAGGCAATATGTTTTGCGCCATACCATTTTTCATATTCCTCTATATCTTTTAATCTGAAATCGCCCGATAGATCAATGATCTTTATTTTTTCATTATAAAGCTGTTTAACATATTTCATGGAATCCCTGTGTGGTTTGCATACAAAAACCACATCAAGATGTTTAAGAATAAAATCCGAAGAGAATTTTTCAAATTTTTTTGATTTATAAGCCATCTTGAGGAATTGATGTACCTGGCCGAGCGGTTTCCCGGAATGATGTTCTGATTCTATATATACCAGGTCAACAAGCGGATGTGTATCCAGCATTTCTATCAAAAGGCCTGCGAGTAAAGATGAGCCTCCCACTATCCCTGCTTTGAGATTACTCATATTAATTCACCTCTTTTGTCTTTAGTTCTCTATTTTTAAATATTTTCCCTGAATAAATATACCATCCCTGGTTTTTATTAACTTGCCTTCCGTAATAATCATATTGGACAACATGGTGGGCAGTGTAAGATCATTAAAATGAACGGATATAACAAAAATATTATCCTGAATATTGATCCAGACACCTCTTGAACTCTCCTCTACCACGACACCTTTCACTTTTATCAGCTTGTCCAGATAATTATTGGGATACCGTTTTAAAAATTCTATTGGTGTAAACTGTTCGATCTTCAGGGATTGCCCGAACTCTTTTTTAGCGCACGTTGAAATAACCATCAGCAGCAACAGGAATGAACAGATCTGTATCTTTTTTATCATAAGAATGAATTAAAAATATATTCAATTCCTTTCAATTGTCAAATAACTTGAAATATTTTTGACATTTTCCTGTTATTGTGGTATTTTATTCAAGAGATACAACGGCTTGAAAAATGGACTGGAAATACGGAAAAGCACAGACAATCGTTGGTATTGTTTTTGTCCTGTGGATTTTTCCGGTGAAGCGAAATAAAGGGAGAGAGGACTATCTTTATAATATGAGAAAGTATCTATTCCTTATCATTCTGTTACTATCAGCCCATACTCTCTTATCTACAACCTATTATGTAAAAACTAACGGGAATAACGGCGCGGCCGGCACATCATGGGCCACGGCATGGCAGACCATCCAGAAAGCCGCTGACACAATGGGCTCGTCAGACCTATCCTATGTCAGTAACGGCCAGTATTGCGAAGAGATCAATGTCAACAGTAAAAGTTCAATAAGCTTTATCGGTTATGGTAATGCCGTTCTTATCAATGGCCGGCGAACCACCAATTACGCTTTCAGATTGGAAAATTGTGATAATGTTCTAATCCAGAATTTCGAGATCATTTCCAATGATATCGCCATGATCTTTCTCACCAATTCTGATTACTGTATCATAGCCTACAATGATATCCATGATAATGATCAACCCACCGACCTGGGTTCAGGCATCAAACTGATCGATTCCTGTTATAATAATATCATCAACAATGAGATCTACTACATTGAAGCCCCCATTACAACGGGCCACTGCTATGGGATCTACTTGTATCATTCCCATACTAACACGATAAAAAGTAATGTCATCAGAGAGTCAGGCAGCGGAGCCATATCCGGCGGCGTGGATATCTGGTGTCACGGCATTTATCTTCTGAACAGCGATAATAACCTGATCCGTTTCAATTATCTCCATGACATGGACCACTGGGGTGTGCATATCCAGGCTGATAATACCAGAGGCGCTCCTTATACCTTTCTGGATAACAGGATACTGGACAACAAATTCAAGGGCATGGACAGGGCCATCAGCACCCATGAAGTGCAGCCCAGTATCAGTGATTGTTTTAAAGGTCAGATCGTCGGCCGAAATGAGATCATCAACACAGCCAAGGGGATCGAGTGGGATGCGAATATTACCGGCAATGCCGGGGATGGAGGATGGTGTTACAAGAACAGTTTTACGGCCAAACGCTCCAACTTCAATTATCTGGAAGGGGTCATGCTGGCCGATTGGCCCAAGATAAATTTTTTATATAATTCCATCCAGGGTTACTATAATGGCCTGAACTTTCATAATTACGATTATAATTTATCTGATATTGCGTTTGGCAGCAATTACAGTAAGAACATCCTCAGATCAGCCGGAGCCGGCCCGGCGCAATCTATCAATTACAGTTGCACACAATCTGGAGGATTAGGCGCAGGTTTGTCCTCAGGCACCGGGAATACTCAGGGTCTGCCATTATTTTTTGATATGAGCAATACCCGGCTGGCCTGGAATTCACCCTGTATTGGCCGCGGCAAGCCCGGACCGGATGGGGCCAGAGGTTCTATCGGAGCCCACACCTCATGGCTGAGGGCTCGGAACAACGCAGCTAACAATATCTCGACCTATACGCTTGTGTTCGTGACCAGCCCTTATGACGGGTATATCCCGAATAACGCTAAAATAAAAGTGGATTTTCCCATCGGGTTCAGTTTTGTGTCACCGACCATCCTGACTCAGAATATGGGCGGTTCGATCTCCATCTCCTTTTCCGGACCCAGTATTACTTTTTCACGGACCAGCGGTGCAACTTTTCCCACCAACACGCCCATGATGATCGTCCTGACGGGCGTATATAACCCGGCTTACAATTCGACCAATTATTTCTGTACCATTACTATTACCAGTAACAATGGCACGTTAATAGAGTGGGAAGAATCCAATCATTTCAGGGTGATAAACGGTATCAACCGGTCTACTTCTCCTGACCCCTGGCCGTTTTATATGAATAACAGAAGGCATACGGGTTCGACTAATAAATATATTATGGGGGTGCAGAGAAACCCTTTTGTTAAATGGTTCTTTAACAACAGTTATAATTACAGTTCAGCCGTGGTGGGAGCGGACGGCACGGTTTATTTCGGAGACTATTATTATAAAGTATACGCCGTGACGAACGGGGTCCAGAAATGGATGTACACGGCAGACGAACGGATCTACGCCACACCGGCTCTCGGGTTTGACAATACGGTCTATGTGGCTGACAATGGGAATAAATTATACGCTATCCGAAACGGGGTTCTCTTATGGTCTTTTCAGGCCACCAACAGTTTCTATTTTGCTTCCCCTGTCGTGGACCGTGATAATATAGTATATATAGGGGATCAGGGCGGGATCGTTTATGCCGTCTCGAACGGGCAACTGAAATGGTCTTATAAAACGAACGGTTCTATCGCCTACTGTTCCCCGGCTGTTGATACAAATGGTACGGTCTATATCGGGAACAGCGGCGGAGATTTTTTAGCCATAACGAACGGCAAATTAAGATATTCGCTGGATCTGACCAATCAGGTACTCAATTCACCGACTATCGGCCCGGACGGAACGATCTATGTTGCCACTTACAGCTGGAACAACAGCAAGATCTATGCGATCACCAACAATTCGACCAACGGCGGTGTCAGGTGGTTCCAGCAGGCCGGGCAGTATGTGTATGCTTCTCCGACCGTTGACGACAACAATATTGTCTATTTAGGCAACTGCAGCAATTATATCGCGGCTTATTCCAACGGACAGATCAAATGGGTCTTTCAGACCAACGAGGATTTTATAGGATCGGCATCCATAGGAGCGGATGGAACGATCTATGTAGGGAATGAGAATGATTATCTGTATGCCCTAACCAACGGCAAGATAAAATGGGCTTATTACACCGGGGACAATATCTATTATTCAACACCGGCCATTGGCCTGGATGGAACGATCTATATCGGCACCTGGGACGGGATGTACGCCATTACAGAAGAGAATCCGCCTGTTCTGGTCTGGAGCAGCAATACCGGGTATTCGAATGACGGCGTCGAACCGGATGAAGGATATGACGGCCAGTATTTCCGGTTCGAGATCAAGTACAGGGACCAGGACAGAGACCCGCCTTCGACCAACCAGGTCTGGGTCGATCTGAATGATAACGGGAATTATGAATCCAGCGAAAAATTCCCTGTTTTCCTCTGTTCCGGTTCGGATTATTCCAATGGTGTTATCTATACCAATGTTGTCCAGATCTTTCTGACAGGGGACGGGACCAATAATTACAAATTTCTCTTTGCTGATGAACACGGGATGCATCCTGTTACCAATGCCTGCATATCCAACCATATCGTGGTCATCACGAATACCAATATCAATCATATTCTGGAAGTGGAAAAGAACACCAACCTGGATAAACTCTTCTTCTCCTATTCCAATGAATCAGTCCTGGCAGTGAGGATCTGGGACAACCGGGGAGACACATTAAAAGCGTTCAGTATGGGTAATTTAGGCACTATGACACAGGGTATTCATATAAGCGTTGTCAAGGTATACAGGGATGTGAACACCAATTACAGGTGGGACCTATCGGATTCTTATATCGCTCAGCTCTATTGGGACGGGACATCTCTGTGGACAAATAATAATATAAGTTCAGCGACTCCCCTTTCTTTTCCCAATTACCATTATATTGTTACAGTCGACCTGACAACCAATGTGAAAAAAGATGATTTTATCAAAGCCTATATTCCCTCTGGAGGTGTGAGATGCAGCGGCGGACAGACCGCCCCTCCCCTGGCCCTGACAAACCAGGGCAATGTGGTTGTCGGACAATATCTGTTCAAGCACCAGATTGGAACAGGGGTCTATTACAGTTCCATTGTCCTGGGAGACATTGACGGAGACGAGGACCTTGATGTGATCGTATCAGGATATGATAATTCCAACCCTGTGCTGGCCAAATATGTGAATAATAATGGTTTTCTCACAGGGCCGACTCCTTTCGGCGACGGTGTCCGTTACTCGTCCATTGCCCTGGGAGACATTAACGCGGACAGTTCGCTCGACTTGATCGCAACAGGATACGATTCATCCTGGACACCCAGGCTCTGCAAATATATCAATGACGGTAACGGGAACTTTTCCGGGCCGACCAATTTCGGAACTGGCCTGGGCTACGGTTCGATCGCGCTGGGTGACATCAATAATGACGGGTCACTGGACCTTGTCGTGTCCGGTAACGGCGTGGCCATTGACAAATATATCAATAATGGCACCGGCGGATTTTTCGGGCCCACGCTTATCGGGAGCAGTATGAGTTACTGCTCTATTTCCCTGGGTGATATTGATAATGATTCAGACCTTGATATTATCGCTGCCGGAAGCAGCCGGCTGGAAAAATATATCAATGATGGGAAGGGTAATTTCTCTTCAGCGATCTCATTCGGCGAAGGGCTTTACTACTGTTCCATTGCTCTGGGAGATATCAACGACGATGGCGTCCTTGACCTGGTGACCACGGGCTATGTTTCTGCCGGGCCTTATGTCCTCAACAGTTATATTAATAACGGTCACGGAACGTTCTTGCCTCCTTCTTATTTCGGCACGGGAGCGCGTTATGGTTCACTGGCTCTGGGTGACATAAACAATGACGGGAAACTGGATTTGATCACCTCCGGAGAGACCACTTCAGAAGGATACATTCTGAAAAGTTATATCAACAGCTTTGGAAATTTCATTGAGGAAACATCCTTTGGCAAAGGCGTTTACTATGGTTCTATTGCCCTGGGCGATCTCAACAATAACGGGAGCCTTGATCTGATCGTTTCAGGCAGGCAGTACGCAGGATCGATTAACAGGCTGGACCATTACAGGAATATGGAATACATGGATAACACCAGTCCCGGCATACCATCCAATCTGGCTTTGAAAACCAACAATGGATATTACAGGTTAGAATGGGATGCTCCCCTGGATGATAATACATCCACCATCATGCTCCAGTATCATGTGGCCATCGGTGTGAACCAGTCCGAAGTCTATGATTATGTATCCACCAATATTGATTATCCCAGGGGCCAGGCTAATGTGGGGAATGCGGGAGCGGCTGTAAGCAATTTTTTCCAGACCACCCTCTCCACGCAGAGCAAAATATTCTGGAAGGTCTGCGCCATCGATACCTCTTTCAAGCATGGCCGTTTCAGCCCGGAGAGTTTTAACAGTAACGGCAATCACAGGTTGATCGTGACAAAGAATACGGATTTCAGCACGAACTACCCGAATTTTTTCAGTAACACCATCATGAGTGTGAAAATTTCAGATACCTATCCCCATCAATTACGCAGTCTGAAATTCTATAATAATTCCACCATGGTCCAGGGATCAGATATTGACAGGGTTTATTTATGGCTTGATGACAATAATAATAAAATATGGAATCTGGGTGATGTTCTGTTAGCCGAACTGATCTGGAACGGAACATACTGGTCCAATGGCAATATTAATTATAACCTTTCCTCTGACGGCAAGGATTTTGTGGTCACGGTCAATTTTGCCCGAAGTGTGAATCCATCCAATTTCATTCAGGCGGTGATCCCCAAAGGGGGTGTGACCTGCAGCGGCCTGACCAATGCGCCTGATGTGGCCCTCACGAATAACGGGCTTGTGGGCATACAGGAAGGGTTTATCGGCCCTAATACAGGAATTCTACCTGGATGTAACGCGCCTTGTTTTGCTTTGGGTGATGTAGATAATGATGGTGATCTTGACCTGGTTGCCAATGGATTATTTTATACCTATAGCAAATCTGTCCTTAGGCATTTTAACCCTGGTGATGGTAATTTTAACACTCCTTCTTCGTTCGGGCAGGGTTGTGACAGAGGTTATCTTGCATTGGGAGACCTCAATAACGATGGATACCTGGACCTTGTTGTTACCGGCGCAGGTTCAGCAGCCAGCTATCATTATTTCGACAGATATCTGAATGATGGGGCTGGAAATTTTGCCAATAGAGTAAGTTTATATGGAACAGATACGGAAGGATTGTGTGAATCATCCATTTCACTCGGAGACATGGACGGAGATGGGGACTTGGATATTATAGCAACAGGCAGCAGTACTATCGCTTTGCCGGATGCCCGGCTTGAATATTATACCAATAAGGGCAATGGTAACTTTTCAACAAGACGGCAGTTCGGCACAGGTGTTTATAACGGCAGCAGTGCTATAGGTGATATTGATAATGATAATGATTTTGATCTGATCGTTTCAGGTCAAGGCCGCCTGGATAGATACATTAATGATGGGAATGGTAATTTCACCAATACTATAACAGCTTTTGGTACAGGCATGTCCTATTGCTCCATCGCCATGGGAGATATTAATAATGACGGATGGGTTGACTTTGTCATTACGGGGAATAGTGGAGGGAATAAATTATATAAATATATTAATAATCAAGATGGCACGTTTACAGGAACACAGATAGGTACAACAGGATCATCCTATGGTGCTGTAAACCTGGGTGACATTGACCAGGATGGTGACCTTGATATTGTTACTGTAGGAAGTTCCAGGCTGGATAAATATTATAATGATGGAACAGGCATTTTTAGTGGACCATATCCATTTGGCAGAGGATTAGGTACAAGCTGGGGAAGCAGTGCTGTCATGGGAGATATTGATAATGATGGTGATCTGGACCTCATTACAGGAGGTGATATCCCGGGAACCCTTTATGAAGACATTTATTTCAATATCCATCACGAAGTCAATACTGCCCCTAATATGCCGCAGAATACAACATTCACCAGTATTAACGGTAAATGGCGCCTAAAATGGGATGCGCCGGTTGATGACCATACCTCGGCTGCCATGTTACGCTATAAAATAGCCATTGGAACGAATACGCCGAATAATTATAATAACACATCAGACGCTGTGGATTATCCTTCGGGCCAGGCCAATATAGGTAATGTGACCGTTGTTACCGGCACTTATTATCAAACTCGGATCACTAACACAAGAAGAGCCTACTGGAAAGTTCTGGCCATTGATACATCCTATAAAATATCCTGGTATACACCGGAAGATGTGGCCGATTACTTTTTCGTCCACAACCTTACTTTGGGTTCTAATTATTCCACCATTACCAATGCCCTGTCCAATGCCAGGAACGGCGACCACATCCAGGTGGATCCCTATATTGTTTTCAGGGAACAGGTCAATATACGCAATTTTACAAACCTGATCATTGAAGCCACTTATTTTGCTTCCAATCACAGCATGACCAACACTTTTATCCATCCCCCGGCCAATTCAGCTTATGCGGCCAAGATCACGAACTGTTATAATGTCCTCTTTCAGGGCTTTACTCTTAAATACGCGACCAACGGCCTCATCATTAATAGCGGGGAGAGCAATACCATAAAGAACAACTCTGTTTTCTCCAACGATATCAATGGCCTCACCCTTTCCGGATCCCTGAACAACCTTATCCAGAGTAATATTGTTTATCATAATGATTATGGCCTCAACCTGGCAGGAAGCGACGCGGACAGGATATACAGAAACCTGATAAGGCATAATCAACTCAACAACCTGAACGTGAACGGCTCCTCTTCAGGCACCAGGGTCATAAACAATACGATCTTTAAAAGCGCCACAGAAGACGGGGTGATCTGGAACAACACATCAAGCGGGACCATGTTTAACAACATTATACTCTCCAACGGGAACGGCGCCGGAGATTACGGTGTGCAACGGTCAACTTCAGGATTGGTCTATCTTGATTATAATGATTTTAACGGGAACAGGGGCGGGCATACGAACGGCGGTTTCTCAGCCGGAGCGGATAATACCACAAACAACCCCCTGCTGGAAACCATAAGCAGTTTCACCATATCCTCTATTTTATCACCGGCTATGGACACCGGCCTGGAGATACAGGGTATTTCTGATGTTTATGTCGGGATCAAACCGGACATGGGCTGGAAAGAGTCCCTTTTTGTCTATCCAAACTCAGGTCCCTATTTTGTTGATGATGATATCGGGAGGGACACGTTCAACGGTTCATTTGAATATCCCTTCCAGACCATCCAGAGGGCTGCGCAAAGGATGATGCCGGCCGTGGATGTGACCGTGGCCAGCTGTTATGTCTATCCAGGAGTATACCCGGGGAAAGTTGATATTACCTCCAACATGAATACCGGCTTGATGGTGATCACAAAGCTTTCCAATGTTGCTCCCGTTATGAATGGATCTATGTTAACCAACCATGGGATCAAACTGACCAACACATCTCGAGTTCTCATCAGTGGACTGACCATCAAGAGATACAATCCTTACGGTATTCTTTTTCAATCCGGAGCCTTCAGTAATTTTATTATAAGAAATACTATTGTATCAAACGATGACCAGGGGATTTACTTTAACCATGGTACAGCGCGTGATAATTTCATATTGACAAACCACATCTGGGGTTATGATCAGAACACAGGTATCTATTTTAACCGGGGACATCATATAACCATTCAATCCAATTATATTTTTAATAATAGCGGCGCCGGAATTTATTTTGGTACAGCATCTTCTAATAATTATGTCATTAAAAATAATATCTGGTCCAACTGGGGGCAGGGGATATACCTGGGTTCGGATACCGCGGATCGTAATACAATAATATCTAATGATATCTGGGGACGTAATCAGGATTACGGTATTTATATGTGGATGGCTGACCGTAATATCATACAATATAACCAGATCCATAATAATCAATCCTATGGTGTCTATACGTCGTGGGATAATCAGACCAATATTTTTTCTCATAATAATTTTTATTCCAATGAATCATACGGTATTTACATATCTGATGATAACTCTGATAATAATTACTTTTTAACCAACACGTTCTGGGGACTGAACCAGGATTACGGCATATATATTAATAATGGTGATAACAACAAGATTTACAGGAATCTGTTCCATGACAATGCCATATACGGGATCAGGCTCATCGGTTCGGCCCTGGACACGATAATCATCAATAACACGATATTCGGTTCAGGAACAGGAGACGGTGTCATATGGGAGAACACCTCCAGCGGGACCATGTTCAACAACATCATCATCTCGAATGGCGACGGCGCCGGGGATTATGGCGTGCAGCGCAGCACAAGCGGAATTGTCTATCTGGCATATAATGACTTTTTCGGGAACCGGGGAGGCCATACCAACGGTGGTGTCATCTGGGGTCCTGCCAACATCACAAATGATCCTATGATCGATATGGTTACATCATTCACCATTATCTCGCCTTCCTCCCCCTGCGTGGATACAGCCACGAACATTCCGGCTATTACGACCAATTATCTCGGCCTGGGCCCTGACAGGGGCTGGAAAGAATCGCCTTTCTCCAAGCCTCATCCCGGACCCTACTACGTGGACAATGATATCGGGCTGGATTCGAACCCGGGAACATTCGTCATGCCTTTCCGCACGATCCAGAAAGCCGCCAATACCATATCAGCCGGACCTCCTTTGTGCACCATTGCTTCCTGTTATATCTATCCCGGGGCTTATTCCAATTCTGTTAACATCGCTTCTAATAAAAATAATGGCTATATGGTGATCACCAAACTCTCGAATGCAAGGCCCTTATTGACAGGATGGGGCAAATTCACTTTTGCTTTTAAATTAACCAATGCCGGATTAATTAAAATAAGCGGATTGGATATAAAACGATACACGGATGGGATCGTGCTCAAAGGCTTTTCCACAAACACCGTTATCAGCAATAACGTGATCTATTCCAATATTGATAATGGAATTTTACTCTTCTCGGATTATGCCGACAGGGCCCTGATTATCTCCAATATTTTACGGGGAGGCCTGCAGGATACAGGGGTCTATATATACAATGCCGACCACTGCGATATCCGGTGCAACCAGATCTATGGTAATGATGACGGGGCCAGTTTAGACAGCTGCGGTATCTATCTTATCGGTACGGCCTGGAGTAATGTTATTGTAAAAAACCATATCTATAACAACCGGAACGGGATCTTATTCAACTCGACCAACGCGGACTATAATTTTATCCTGACCAATTATATCTATAACTCCGGCGGTAACCAGAATTATGGCATTCAGCTGCACTGGGGTGATTATAATACCATCCGTTCGAATTTTATGTATCTTAATACGGTTGTGGGCATGGAGCTGGGTTATTACGCTGAAACGAATTATATTATTCAGAACAGTTTCTATAACAACAGCTGGTCAGGGATACGGACCGTATGGCATGGCGATAACAACATTATCCTGAGCAATAATATCAGCGGGCAGGTCTATGGCATAAGGCTCAGAACAGAGAACAATCTGATACGCGACAACAAGATCCATGATCACAGTAACGCCGGCATCATGGCCGACCCGGGGTTTCAGGAACATACCAGAAATAATTATATCGCCCGCAACCAGATCTTTTCCAACCGTTTCTATGGCATCCGCTTTGAAGAGGAAGAGACGGATAACAACTTTATCTTGAGCAATTATATACTTGGGCCGGAACAGTCCAGGGGTATTTATATTATCCAGGGGGATAATAATACCATGCGGTCCAATTACATTTTCCTGCATAAAACGAACGGCATCTATATTGGGACCGATTCGTCGAATAATTACATGTCTTTCAATGACATTATTTCCAATGACCATTACGGGATCTGGATCAATCACGATAATGCTGATTACAATCTTATCTTGACCAATCATATCTGGGGACAAAATCAGGATTATGGGATCTTACTTTCAGCCGGTGATAATAACACCATCAGTTCAAACCATATCTACCGCAACGCCGACAGAGGGATCTTCCTTTCCGGCAGCGCCCAGAATAATTTCATTACGAAAAACCTGATCTTTTATAATGGAACGTATGGGATCCGGCTGTCTTCTTACACGGTAGCGAATAACTATATTTTATCGAACAATTTCTGGGGAGTCCAGGCTATCGGCATCTACCTGGAATTTGGGAAAAATAATGTTATTAATGACAACAAGATCCACAATCAGTACCAGTCCGGGATCAGTTTGAGCGGGGGTTTTGGCATTGCCACGAACAACTATTTTGCCCGGAATTCGATCTATTCCAATGATGATGTGGGGATAGGGATCGGACCCGGATCGATCAACAATTATATATATACCAATGCGCTCTGGGGAGAGAATCAGGACTGGGGTATTAATTTCTATGGTGGCAAATTCAACACTATCGAATCAAATCATATTTATAAAAACAACCTCAGTGGAATTAATTTCTGGGGCGGAGGTGTGGCTTCCACCAACACCATAATAAAAAATCTTATTTTTTCAAATAATAATTATGGTATATTTTTTAATGAGGAGAACGCGGATTATAATTATATCATTTCCAATATCTGTTTTTCTACGAATCAGGACTGCCAGATCAAGATCGACCAGGGTGACAATAATGAAATACTGTATAACATCATCAGGGAGGCTTCCTTTGCCGGCCTCATGCTCACCAATAACGCCACCAATACAAAAATATTCTATAACCGGATTGTTCACAACAATATCGGGATCAATATGAAAAATACCACCACCGCCAGCCTGTTCAGAAACGCCATCTTTGGCAACAGCCGCGAAGGTATCCTTCTGGAGAATGGCGATAATGTCGAGATCATCAATAATTCGCTCGGCAGTAACGGTTATGTGGCCACCCGTGACGGTTTAAAGGTGAATTCCAGCAGTGAGGACATTATTATTAAAAATAACATCATCATATTCTGTGAAGGATACGGCGTGAACGTTGATGCCGGAGGGAATGTGGACCTTTTAGCTTATAATGATGTATTCAGTAATCTCGCCGGAAATTACAACGGCATCACACCGGGAGCGGGGACGATCACCAATCATCCGTTATGGTTATCCTATCAGGTGAATTCTTCCAACTTTCTCTACCTGTCCAATCAATCACCCTGTATTGACGCCGGTGACCCGGCTGACACGCCTCCTGTTGACGGAGGTTTATATATTGATATGGGATGGAAAGAATTCACCCGGCCTTTCGTGCGTGTGCTTTTATCAAAGAGCATTACCAATATTCAACTGGGCGGCCTGAACGAAGATGCTATCCCCGGCGCATCCATCGAATATAAATTAGGGTATCACATCATCAGCTATGGTAATGAGAACGTTGACAGGATGATCATTTATGACAGGGTCGATCCCAATACAACGTATTCAACAGGATATTTAGGGACGGCTACGGGACTCACTCAGGAATATTCCACCAATGATGATCCTGATCAGGGTTATAATTCTGCAAATTACGACCGGTCCATGCCTGAAAAGAACAAGATCAAATGGGTCAGATGGAAAAAGATCTCTGAAGGCGGCGGCACACAGAAGACTATCTTTCTGAAGATAACGATCAAATAGATTATTATATTAATCTTATTTAAAACAGCTTTTTATCCTTGCCATTTTTAATGATCACCGGAATAGATAAAACATTGGTGACACCGTTAATCAGGGATTCAACACTAAACCTGTATTTCCCGTCATCCAGCAATCCGTTTTCGTTGTTCTTATATTCCGCATGGAATTTGATCATCTCATCTTTTTTCAGTACGATTCTGGATCTTTTTTGTTTGAACTCCTTTGACCTAATCAAATCCAGCGCTTTTTTTTGAGGATAGGTCCATTGATCCCATATCCTTTCCCCGGTTTCGGTCCTGAGCAAAAAATTGACCTGTCCTCTGTTCCCGATGATATACTGATTTGACCCTTTACTGATCAAACTCAGACTTAATAAATAACCGATATCTTCCGGAAGGCTGGAATATCTCAATTGCAGGGTATAATCTTTAGTCTCGATCTCTTTCTGGGATAATTTAGGATAGATGACAAACCCGATGATTAAAAAAATAATGACGAAATCAATGACCGTAATAATAAATGTTCTTTTTCTTATTTTTCTGGTCCGGATGTCATCAGCCATTTAAAAGCCTCCCCTACATTATCGATCAGGTCAGTCGCCACAAGAGAATAACTTGTTTTTTTATGACAGGCCACCTGCCCTGATAAAGCATGAAGATAACAGGCCAGCACGACGGAATGAAAAAGAGATCGTCCCTGCTTTATATTCTGCGCCACGATACCCGCGATCAAACCGGTTAAAACATCACCGCTTCCGGCTGTGGCCATTCCCGCATTGCCGTTATTGCAGATATATATTTCACCTCTGGCGGAAGCCACAATAGTCTCTGAAGATTTTAACGCCAGGGTGCAATTCTTTTGTTTGGCAAACTGTCTGGCGATGCCTATCCTGTCTTTGATAATATACTTGATATCCTTTTTTACAAGACGGCTCATCTCTCCCAGATGAGGTGTTAGAATGAAATGACTTGACCGGTTATTTAATAGGTTCGGGGATGACGCGATAATATTCAGGGCATCAGCGTCCAGCACAAATACTTTGCCTTTTGTTTTTAAAAGTTCTGATAAAAAAGCCTTTACCTTGTTCTCTGTTCCGATGCCGCAGCCGGTAGCGATCACATCCGCTTTCTTTAAAAGCGGGGCCACTTTTTTCAAGGCCCCTTTTGTACCATCAAGGTCAAGATCAACCGGCAGGGTCATGGGTTCAACAAGCGAACTTTCAAGGATCAAATTGATCTCCCGCGGACAGATCGTGGTGACCAGGCCGGCCCCCGCTTTAAGAGCCGCGCGTGAAGCCATAATAGCGGCTCCCGATTTACCCAAAGAACCACCATAGATCAATACATGTCCGAAATCTCCTTTATGAGCCTCCACTGGCCTTTGAGGGAGATAGCAGGATAATTCACGGGTAGCCAGGTCCAGGTCAATCCCTTTTTTTAAAAGCTCGGCCGGGAAGCCAATATCGGCTACTTTCAGAGAGCCGGCATATTGCCTTGCCGGAGAGAGGATTTGAGAGATCTTGGGAAGACCGAAGGTGATCGTTCTTGTGGCCTTTATAACCGGTAAGGTAACCTGAGATGTATCTGAAAAAATACCCGTGGGAATATCAACAGACCAGACCGGTCTTTTTAATGAATTAATGTATTCAACAATCGTTTTCAGATTCCCCTTTAACGGTGAATTCAAACCCGTCCCCAGCATCGCGTCAATAAAAAGATCACAGGCCCTGAACCGGCTTTTATTCTTTTTAAAATTGGATTCTGCGTTAATATCAATGAATGGGATCTCTCGTTTCAAGCATAATTTAAAATTGATAGCGGCTGAAGGTGTTAATTTTTCCCTGTTCCCGGTGAAAAAGATCATGACAGCATAGTCATAAAGATGAAGGATCCTGGCGCAGACAAAACCGTCACCGCCGTTATTACCATGACCGCATACGATCCCTATCGTAACATCCCGGCCCCAATCATTCATAATATCAAAAGCCACACACCGGCCGGCATTTTCCATGAGATCGATCTCGGGGATGCCATAATCAGTGACAGCCTGTTTATCAATTTTTTGCATCTGATCGGCCTTGGCTATTTTCATTTCTACTCCCAGACCATAATATTGAATAGATTATTATTTAAATTAATACCGGAAATTTTATTATTTTTATGGATCCTGATATCAAACCATTTCCCTCTGTCTCTATCCATCGTGATCATTTTATTGATAATAATCCTTCCCTTCAAGCTGAACAACCTTAAAAGAATATAATCTTCTCTTGATCGCTCAACAGTCCTCCACATATAAATAATATCAGAATGATCAAGAATGATAAAGCTGTATTCTTCATCTTTGACAGTAAACAGCCTGGTCAATTGACCCTCAAGGGATATCCTGTAAAATTCAGTACGCAGATATTCGAAATTTTCCCGATAAAAATTAATGGCCGCCACAAGGAAATCGCCGCTGTAGCTGTTATCGATCCCTTCTATTTTGACCTGTTCCTTTTCTTCAGACGGCACGTTCGTGATAAAACTTGATGAGGCCAGAAACGATTCTATCCTGTCCGGTTGTGAAAACTTGTATATCTTCCATTCATACTCGCTTTTTTCAAAAACAAACAAATGATCATTCCTGTCAAAAGCAAAGTGATCCAATTCCTGAAAAGGAAAGATATACCCCGAATTGATCTTTCTCCCGTAGACGAAAACAGGCGCCCCGGTTTTGTCATACTGCAATATCAGAGAATAGGCATTATACTCGTGTTCTTCAGTGGTAGAACTGAGAACATTTTCAACAAGAATATTATCTTTTGAATCAACCAGGATCTGATTGGGCTGTATGAACTTGAAAATATCATCATTTAATTTTAATCCGGAAAAATTCGAAGATTTGAGAACATAATCATAAGAAACAGGATTCTTATTCTCTTCGCCAAAGCTTAATTGAATATCACCTTTTCGTTTGACTTTAATGATCCTGAAATTATACAGGTCCACAAGATAAAGGAATCTGTCTTTTATAAAATACTGTGAGGGAATCTCGAAAAAATGGTCAGAGCTCTGTATGACCTTGACTCCATTTTTATCAAGAGGAAGCGAGAACTCAACATGAGAGGCTGTTTTCATGGTCCTGAACCTGGCGCAGGCTAACAATAAAATAGAGATGACAAGCAGAGATAATAAGATCTTTTTCATTTATTAAAAGTATAGGAAAGTAAGTATAAAGTCAAGGTGTTCGAAAAATTATGTTTTTTCATAAAGATCAGAAATTTAAATTTCTGATCTTTTAGTATAGAAAAAAAACAAGTATCCTCACTACGAAAAGAAAAAGAAAAAAAGATTATTGTCTGAGGATAGATTTGTAGAGGTCAGTTAATGTGGCTGTTGTGTGCTCAATGCTGAAGGGCTGGATGTATTTTTTCAGGTTTGTTTTGAACAGGTTATGTTTCTTCCGGTAATTTTCAAGATAGTAAATGATCTCCCTGATCATCTCTTTTTTATTCGCATTCACAGGCGAGATGCCAGGAATTTTCTTTTCCGGAAGGATATATTTTGTTCCTCTAAAAGCGACAGCGCATACCGGCAGTCCGGCAGCCATGGCCTCAAGGATCACCAGCCCCTGGGTCTCGGTCAGAGAAGAAAAGATAAAGATATTCCCGGTAGCATATATATCCTTCAGTTCATTCTGTTTTACAAAACCGTTTAATTTAATTCTATCCATCTTGTTTTTTTCAATGTATTGCCTGACATCTTTCTTCAACGGCCCATCACCAAGCAGGAACAGGTATACCTGATTGTATTGTCCACAGACCTCCCTGAAACAATCCAGCAGAAAGAATATATTTTTTTCCCTGGCCAGTCTCCCCACATAGAGGAGCACGGGAGAAGAGAGTGGGATCCCCATTTTTTTTCTCAACCTTCTTTTATCACCCTGTTGATATTTTTTAAAAGGAATACCTGTAGGGATCACGACGATATCTTTTTTTACTCCATACCCCCAAAGTACTTTTTTCATCATTTGAGTAGGCACAATGATCCTGTCACATTGATTACAGTAGAGCCGCGAAATCCATGAAACGATCTTCCGCCCTATTTTTTTAGATAGTTTAATATAATGAAGATACTCTTCAAAAAAAGTATGATACGTATGGACCAGAGGGATCTTGAATATCTTGGCAAAAACAAGCCCCATGATACCCAGAGAAAAGAACGTATGAGTATGAATGATATCGATCCTGTTTTTTAAAAGCAGTACCAGCACTCTGAAAGAGAAGATGAAACTGATCCTGTATTCAGGGAAAAGCAGGAAGGGAATGGACAGAAGGCCCATTGTGAAATAAGGTTTTTTATATCTTACCCCTGTCACGGCTCTGGGAAAGATCACCCATATTCTGTGCCGTTGAGAAAGAGCCCGGGCCACTGTATCGATCGATGTCACCAGCCCATTAATCTGAGGAAAGTAACTGTCTGTAAAGAATAAAACCCGCAATATGATCCCTTTTTTTAAATTGAAAGAGGCAGAGCGGCAATGACTTTCTTATGATCCTCCGTGCCAATAGAAGAAATGATGATCTGATAATCATTCGGAAAAATACGCTCCAGAACATTCATAATGGAATCCTTATTTACTTCATCGATCATTTTCACTACCTCGTCATAAGGGAAATGTCTGCCAAAGATCATTTCCTGGCGTGCCAGCCGGTTCATTCTGATCTCATTATTTTCATAAGAGAGGGCAAGATGTCCTTTGATATGTTCTTTGGCATCCTGAATCTCGTTTTTCGTAAAACCCTTTTTTTTCAACTTTTTTATCTCATTGAGGATCTTCTGAATAGCCGCCCGCAATGATCTCATGCTGGTGCCGGCATAGAGGCCATAGATCCCTCTCTCTTTAAAAGAGGAGTAAAAAGAATAGATCGAATAACAAAGCCCCAGTTTCTCTCTGATATGCTGAAACAGCCGCGAACTCATACTGGATCCGAATATAGTGTTCATAACATAAAGCGAATGCCTGTCCGGATCGTCCGCCGCCATACCCGGAAATCCCAGACAGAAATGGACCTGGGCCAGCGCCCGCTTTATTAAAAGATTTCTGGATTCAACGGGTTCGATAACATGATTCTCCTCTCTTTTCTCAGACTGAAAGAATTGAAGAAAATTCTTTTTTTGTATATAATCCACAATATCCTGATGGTTCAGATTCCCGGCTGAAGCAATAATAAATCTGTCAGGACTGTAATGAGTTGTATAAAAACCATGGATCGAATCCCTGTTGATCTTTTTAATGGATTTGCGATTGCCAAGGATAGGTCGCCCCAGAGGGTGTTTGCCAAGGAGAGCCTCATATAAATTATCATGGACCATCTCGTCCGGAGTATCTTCATACATCTTTATCTCTTCCAGAACAACATTGATCTCTTTTTTAATGTCCCTGGGAGAAAATACAGAATTCTCCATAATGTCAGTTAAAATGTCCAGGGCAAAATCCAGCTTTTCCTTGCGGATATTAATAAAGTATCCTGTAAACTCTTTAGTTGTGGTAGCATTTAAATAAGCCCCTACCCTGTCCACTTCCTTGGCAATATCCTTAGCGGTCCTTGTCGTTGTGCCCTTGAACAACATATGTTCCACAAAATGGGCATAACCGGCCTCGTTGTCCGTCTCGTGTCTTGATCCTACATTAACCCAGAACCCAACAGATACAGAGGTCGAGGTAGGGATATTCTGGCTCAATATCTTGAGACCGCCTGGTAATATGGTCTTTTCCGCTGACATTTAATCAATTTCCTTATTCTATATTCGGCTTTGAAGCATTAACAGTGTAATATTATAATAGATTTAGGGGGTAAAGTCAAGGGCTTCGGATAATTAACTTTATTATTCGGGCTCTGGTATTCTAATTTTTGCTCATTCTCGCCCCGTGAAAATCACCCTTAGGAATCGCTTTAGCGATTCCTAAGGGCAGATTGCAGGGGGGACAATTTCAAGGGAAATCCGCAAAAATTAAAGACCTTCGCCCAGCAAATTAAAGAAATCTAAGTGTCCTTATTATGAGGAAAAAAGGGGACGATTCTTTAATTCCAGTATGCAGAGCAAAGAACCGTCTCTTTTTCCTATTAACTTTGAACTTGGAACATAGTACTTATTTTAGTTTCTTCTTGAATTCCGGGGAGAAATCACCGCACGCGACGCTGGAAACAGGACCGGCCATATGAACATGACCCTGACGGTCGATCTCAATATCAAGCACACCCCCCGGCATATGGACATTTAGCTGACTCTCAACAAGTCCCAGTTTAAAAACCGCGCTGGCTGCCGCGCAGCTGGAACTACCCGAAGCCAGGGTATAGCCGGCTCCTCTTTCCCATATCTCTATTTGAATATTATGCCTGTCTACCACTTTGACCAGCTGCATATTGATACGGTTTGGAAAGAGGGGATGATTTTCCACCAGGGGACCTATTTTTTTAGCCAGAGAATCTGATATCTCATCCAGAATAATGACACAATGAGGGTTCCCGATCGATAAACAGATAACTTTAAAAGCGTTATCACCCAGTTGCAGCATCTCATTGACAACCTCGCGGGATTCACCGGCAACAGGGATCTCTTTACTCTGAAACGTGACGGTTCCCATATCCACTTTGATCATATGAGATGTTCTATCCAGGATCTCGACTTTTACCTCCCCGCCTTTTGTATGGAGCAAAAAAAAGTTATTTTTTATATATCCGGCATCAAACAGGAATCTGGCAAATATCCTCAAGCCATTTCCGCTTTTCTCCGCTTCACTTCCATCCGGATTAAATATCTTTAAACTGAGGTTCTTTCCTTTAAAAAGTGGGCCATAAAGGATGCCGTCCGAACCAACGCCAAAGTTCCTGTGGCAGATCAGTTTTATTTTCTCCCCATCAAGTTTGATCTTGTTCTCTTTGGGGTCAATAACGATATAATCATTACCCAGGGCATGATATTTGTAAAAATCCACATCGTCTCCTTTGCGCCGTATATCTATTTTTTAATAAACTGCTTGTCCCAATCGATCTTGGCCGTAAATTGCATAACCACGAACAGGGTCAGAATGCTCAAAATCGTAATGGCCAGACCTGTATAACCTTCCAGGAAAAAGGCATAAGAAAAGAGGATAAGGTAGACAAACTGCGAAATGCCAGTTTCCTTTAATGCGAACTGCTCTCCCACCACAAGCCGCATATACGATATCACGAGGAATATGGAAACAATGGATGAGAGGATGAACGCAAAGTGTATGGCTATATGGTCAGCCAGATAGCACAAAAGCAGATGAAAACTGAAAAAAGCCGCGGCCAGAAAAAAATAGTTCATAGGGTGGATACGGATATTTTTAACCGTGGTGATGATGAACATGAGAAAGAAGAAAAAGAAAAGTGAGACCGGGGCAAAAAAACTCACCCGGCTGGCAAACGGACCCGGATTTATTTTTTTCGGCAGGTCCATTCCTATCTGTATGCCGGAGATAAGGTTGGCGTATTTCCAGGTCAACCGCCAGCCCTTGCCTGTTCTCTCTTTTTTTGTCGGCGAGATGCCGTTCTCCGGAAAATCTATCTTTTTAAAATCGGTGTTCATCTCCAGTTTGAAATTTTTTATCTGAGATACATTATAACCGAACATGTACCACCACTGGTCCATCCCCTGTGAACGATAATGGATCTCCACTATTCTGGTCTCTCCGGGCGCCATATCCATCGTCTGCCAGGCTCTTCCACCGGAAGGCTGGATCTCCTGCACTTTTTTTCCGTCAATAATGAATTTGAAATTATCATAGACCCCTTCGACAGTGGGAAAGGTATAGTCAAAAAATACTTCCTTTCTTACACCCGTATTATTTTTTACCGTATATTTTCCTGAAAAGAACACTTTATAGGTGGAATACCATAAAAGCCCTTTTTTCCTGTACTCCAGATCAAGATCAACCGTTATATCGCTCCCTTCCAGGGTCATGGGGTGATCAACCGTCTCCACCTTGGTCTCAATAACCGTTTCATCATGGCCTTTGGTTTCCACCTTTCGTAATTCTTTTGTCTGATAGTAAATAGAGGGAGCCCTCTGTGCCTGCTGTGTCCCCCATAACCGTCCGACGGCGTATTTTAATAAATTGTCCTGTCTGTAGGTCCTGAAACTGGTCACACCGCCCAGGATAACCCAGGCCACGCTGGCGCAGAAAAAAATAAAGACCAAACCTCTGATACGCTTCCACATGATCGTCCTCCTCTACTGG
>JAFGFC010000120.1 GCA_016931325.1 Spirochaetota bacterium
GAATACTATTATGCTATAACCACGGTCAATCAGGCCGGAGAGAATCTGAGCCTCATCCCTGACGGGAACTATACCACTGTGGCTGTGGGTATAAAAGAGGAACAAAAACCAGAACCTGTTATTGAGGAAAAGAAGGAAGAGCCGGTTGAAGAAAAACCCGTCATAAAAAAGGTTGTAAAACCAAAACCCAAAGTAAAGAAGAAAAAGGCTGTCGATTACAGTGTCAAATTAGAGAAAGTCATACATGACTATTATTATAAGAGTGAATATGAGAAAGCCGTAAAGGATCTCAATTGGATCCTGAAAAAGAGTTCTTCCCAAAGGGTGAAGAACAAGGCGAATCTATTCCTGGGAAAATCCTATTTTTATACAGGGGAATATAAGAAAGCCCTGAATATTTTTATTATTTTAAAACCGGTTTATCCGGATGAAGCCTCTTTCTGGATACAACAGGTCTTAAGAAAATTAAGGTAATTTTATATACAGGAGAAAAACAATGAATAACGGGAAAAAGGTCGTTTTAATATTAATTATAATTGCCCTGGCTATCCTGGCATTTTTAGGAACAATATATTATGTTTATCACAGCCGGGTGAGGTTATTATATTTAAAATCAGAGGAGAAATTCAAGATCGGAACCTCTGATCAGATAAAGCAGGGCATTGGGGATTTCAGGGAATTGGCTGTCCGGTTCCCTCGCAGTAAATATGCGCCTATGGCTCTTTACCAGATCGGGTATGGATATGAATTATTATATAATGTATCGAAAGATGAAGACAAACTGCACATCGCTCAAAATGAGTATTACAATGTCTATAAATCTTACCCGGATTCTTTAGCCGCTCAAAAAGCCCTTTACCAGATCGCTTATATCAGCTTTGTAAAAGGTGAATATGAGGATTCACAGGAACGGTTAGATTATCTTTTGTCACGATATATTGATACATCCCTTAAAAGTCAGATCTACAATAGAAAAGGATATATCTACCTGGCTCTGGGTGAAGTGGAAAAAGCGTTAAAGTTTTTCAGCCAGAAAGAGAATTATAATTCTGATGAAGCCCTTCTGGGTAAGGCTGAATGTTATTTCCGGTTAGGAGAGTACGAGAAAGGCATCATGGTCTATGAAGAGTTCATCAAGTACAGAAAGACCAGTAATTTAAGACAAAGCGGCATTGAAAAATTCCTTGACAATACGTACCGTTATGCCAAAATATTGACCGGTCGGAGAGATTACATCCGTTCCACCATGTTATACCAAAAGATCATCAACCTTTTACCGGGGAACAAACTGGTTGAGAACTGCCTCTACTGGATCGGGGAAAATTTTTATGATGTCAAGGATTATGACAGAGCCATCGAATATTTCAACAGGGTTGTGGATAATCCGGGAACGGGAAAGGACGATGATGCTCTTTTTAAGACTGGAATTTGCTATTTTGAATTACATAAATATGAAGAATCTCTCAAATATTTCAGGAAGATATTGGATTACTATGCCGGCTCCACTTACAGGAAGATGGCCAGAGACTGGGAACGCCAGTGTCTGAGAGAATTGAAATATAAGAGATAAGTCTTTTTACTCTATAACCTTTAATTCGTAATTCTTCGATCCCAGGCCTAATTTCACAGCATGTTCCAGCTGAACATTCCAGTCAAGATGCGGGAACACATCCTTAAATTTGTCTTCACCGGCGGCAAAATTCTTTGAAAGAGAAGAACCTCTAATCCCTTCACTTTGATTCACCAGGTCCACGCTGGCCTTATCCAGAGCCACGGGATCAAAACTGAAAGCCACGCCAATATCAGGAACAAGAGAGGCGTCAGAATGCGACATACAGTCGCAGTCAGGGGTTACGTTATTGATAAAATTAATAAAAAATATTTTTTGACCCAGTGCTTTCATAACACCCCTGGCTGTTTCAACATACTTTCTTTGAACATTGGCAGCAGATTCGTCCCAGGGAAGATTAATGGCTCTCTCCGGGCAGGCTCCGATACATTCTCCGCACCCGATGCATAATTTGGCATCGATCTTCGCTTTTGTATCGATCACTTTGATGGCCTCACCGGGACACCAGTTGACGCATTCACCGCATCCGATGCATTTATCTTTTTTCACAACAGGTGTGAGATTGGCATGCATGCTGTATTTATGGGTCCTGGGCGCGCAACCCATTCCCAGATTCTTGAGCGCTCCGCCAAAACCTGATAACATGTGCCCTTTCACATGAGAAACAACCACAAGGGCATTACAGTGGGCAATATCCCAGGCCACCTTTACTTTTTTATAGAACTGGCCGTTCTCTATTTCTACCTCCTTGAACGCGTTTCCCCGTACTCCATCAGAGATGATCACAGGTGCTCCCAGAGAAGAGAGAGTGAATCCATGCTGGATCGCCAGATTCATGTGATCAACGGAATTGGCCCTTTCTCCCAGATAGATGGTGTTGGTGTCTGTTACAAAGAGTTTCCAATCGTAGGGTTTTAAAAGATCGATGATCTGGCGTATATAGACCGGCTGTATAAAAGTAGTGCAGCCTTTTTCTCCAAAATGAGTCTTAATGCCAACAATCCCTCTTTTTTTAGACAGATCCTTCACATTCAGCATCTGGAGTATATTTTTCAAGCGGTTGATAAATTTATTCTTGGGATTGGAACGAAAACTGGTGAAACAGACAAGTGATTTTTTACTTTTTTGATCGTCCTGCATATAAGAGAATATTATAATAAAAATTACTGAAAAGTCAAACATAGAAAGCGATAATCTCAGGATAGTTTTTCGTTTGTCGTTTATCGTTTTTAAAATCATTAACAATAAACGAAGAACAATAAACGGTAAACTACCTCATAAGAATCGATGAAAAGTATTATTTTTTTATTACAATTTTATTGAACTTCAGGTCGTCTTTCTCTTCATCCGTATAAATGATATCGAGTTTAAAGATATACAAGCCCGGAGCCACCTTGACGTTGTCCTGATTGATAATATCCCATATTATTTTTCCTTTTTGCAGAGAGACTCGTGATTCTTTATAAATAATATTTCCTGCTATATCAAATATTTTCAAGTTTACCTGCTTAATTATCTTGTCTCTGGCATAGCCGTATTCGATGGTCATTTGATTGTTCCTGGA